>CANEUR010000036.1 GCA_947441875.1 Rickettsiales bacterium
AGCGTAGTGTAGATATATGTCTTCATATGGTCTAGAATAAATTCACAAGATTGATTGCTTAGATCATCAAAAAAATCTTCGGATTGAAGCATGGGTATAAAAAAACTAGCATCATCTGCGGTGTAATCTTCGACTCTAGAATCGTTGCTACGAGTGGCATGGCCTAAATTACCAACATTGCATTTTTTATAATTATTATCGTAAGAAGAAGAATAAATGGTTTGAGCAGATTCGTTATAGTTATTAATGAAATTACCATCAGAATCGGTCTGTACAAAATGAATACCGCCATTGCTGTTTGGTTTAGCAAAATTTTTTGTTTTTTCTTGAAAAGATTTTGGATCATATTTTGTTTCTCTAAATTCTTTATAAAAATTATACAAATGCATTCTATCATTAACAACTCCAGGCTCTAAACATTGAGGTAATGAAGCTCCTTTAGAAAAAATTTTCCTTCCTTGAGCAACAACTGCCGATCCTACAGAAGAAATTGCCACTCCTACATCAGCAACTGCCGATACTACAGCATCGGCAACTGCCGATCCTACAACTGAAGAATGTGCCACTCCTACATCAGCAACTGCCGATTCTACATCGGACTTTATCAATTTTCCTGTATTTCGTCCATATTTTAGTTTACCAATGGTTCCGCTGCTCACATTATCTTGAGCTTGTCTTTCGTCGCAAGCTGAAGAACCGCGAAAACCATCGCATTGATCGATTCTCTTTTTATTTATTTTTATATCATTGTTTAAGCATTGTTGTCTTCTGGCAAAGCGAATTCCGTCATATAAATTTTGCCTTTCTTCTTCTTGCTTACTTTCTCCTGCAAGATCTCGCATAAAGATTTCAGTCATTTGTAATGGTCTATCAAAAGGAGGTGGCAATTCAGCATTGCATTGCAAAGCAAAGCAAACAACCAAAACAATAACTTGCAGTATATTTTTAAGAATTTTATAACCCTTCATTAAAAATAGTAATAATGTTATTGAGGATCAAATTATTAACTTTGAAAGAAGTGCGATTTACTATTAAACAAGAAGAAACTTGTAGAATTGTGGAAATTTCTTGCATATTATTTTCTAACAAAGTTTTGCCAGTGCTTACCAAATCAACAATAAAATCGGCTAAATTAAGCCAAGAGGCAATTTCTATGGCTCCACTTAATTTAATAATCTCGGCTTGAATACCTTTTTGGCTAAAATATTGTGCAGTAATATTAGAATATTTGGTGGCTATTCTTAAAGAAGTAGTATTGGCAAAATTTAGTTGACTATTTTGTTTGCCAGCAATAGATAATCGGCATTTGCCAATTTTAAGATCAAGTACCGAAAAAATTTGCTTCGAAGGAAACTCTGCCAAAACATCAAAGCCGCAAATACCTAAATCGGCACCGCCAAATTTAACAAAAGTAGCCACATCAAAACTGCGTACCTTGATAATTTGTAGATTTTTTAGGTTTGTGACAAAAAAAAGCTTGCGAGAATTATCGTTAAAAAAATCTGACTCTGGTTGTAAATTTATTTTAGCAAAAAAAGGTAGAAGATCTTGTAAAATTCGACCTTTTGGCACTGCTAAGGTAATTGGTTTCATTATCAAAAATTTTTATAATATCGCAATAAACAACCTAAGCTATTAAAATTTTGTTTTGCTTGCGATGTTGTTTGGTTAATGTAATGTTGATAGCCCACTTGCAAAACTAATTTATCAAAAAAATTATTGGCAGTAAAATCGTAGCCAATATTAATTTCAGAAGTATTTTCATGTATACTGCGAGCTAGATATCGTTTGCTATTTTTATTGCTATTGCCAAGTAGTAGGCTATACTTTTTTTGAAAAGTAGTAATAAAATTAACCGAAAAATAACTATCATCAATATTTGCATTGCCATCAACATTATTGATTTTAGCATATTCTATTAAATTTTCAAAATCAAGATCTTTTTTTAGGTTATTGCTATAATTCATGCCAAAAACCCAGCCATTTTGTCGTTTTAAAACATTCAAAGGCAGATTATTTTTTTTTGCATTAACATTTAAGCTAGCAAAAGCTAGATGATAGCTTAGCTTTTCATTGTTGGCAAAATCAAAAATAATATCGGTAGCTAAATTAAAAGAATCGAGCTTTTTAGTATCTCCTGCTTTTGATTGCTCTGGCGATTCAATTACTACTTGACGAAATAAGGTTTTATCAAGCCTAGTGCTATCGTTGGTAAATAAACCAAGCGAAAAGTTATATAAGCCAATATTTTTGGCATTACCTAGTTTTTGTATAGCGGTAAATCCTAGTTTATTATTTAAAGAATACTGACCAGGAGTTCGGTGAATAAAAATACCTCTATTCCATCGCCAAGCAGTGCCAAAGTTACCAGAAAATTTACCTGCAATAATTGCTGAATTTTTATAACTATATTTTAAGTTTAACTCTCCTATGGTGATATCGGTGTTTTCAAAGGTTCTGTTTCCGCCACCGTGGGCAGAACTCGCTCTTCTAGCAGGTAGATTTAGTTCGTCAAATCTACCCATTCTTAAAAAGCTATTTAATTCAAGATTTTTTGTAATATCAAGAGCCGAAATTAAACGAATATTGCCGTTAGTGTCGGCAAAATTATTGTTGATATTTTGGTTGCGATGATTATCAATAAAAGACATGTCGGCAACAATACGATTGCGAAAAATTTTAGGTTTAAGATCTTCGTTTAAAATTATTGGTTTTGCTAATAATTCTTTTTTTTTGTTAGGATCGAAAATATCAGGATTTAAAAACACTTTATCATCTTCTTCTAGTATTTGAGGCTTTGATGTGGGTAGCTCTTCATCTTCAACAATATCTTTTAAAACACCGAGATTGCTGAAATCTTGGAAGTTATTGTTTTGGTCGGTTTCAATTTCTATGGATGGCGAATTTTGAGAGATGTTTTGTGATAAAGCATTATTAAAACAAAATAGAAAAAATATGTTAAAAAGCCAAAAAGATAAAGATTTTTTTTGACTGTTTTTTAATAACATATTATTATTTATAAGCTATTTATTGTTGTTTTTTAGTTTAAGCTATTAATAATTTTAAAGAAAATTTTTTGAAAGGCAAATAAAAATTGAGTTGTAATTAAAAAAAAACAGCATAAAATTTTGTCAAAAAATAATTTTGCATGCAATCATTTTTAATTTTAAAATCACCTCACAAAATATGTTAAAAAAAATAAGAAATTTGTTTAAAAATAGCCAAATAAATTTTATGGCTTATCGTAAAGTAGCAATATATTTTTCTATCATTTCTATGATTTTTTCACTGATTTTGGTAGTTTTTAAAGGTTTAAACTTAGGCATTGATTTTGCTGGCGGTGTGTTAATTGAAATAGAACTTCCTAACACTGGTTATAATGCTATAAAAACCGCTGATAATCTCAGAAATATTTTATCAAGCAAGTTTCATGATGTGCAAATACAAAGCATCGATAACAATGCTTTTTTAATTAGATTACCGCTCGTCAATCAGGATCAGAATTTTTTAGTAAAAAATATTCAACAAATTTTGCAAGAAAACTTTACTCAAATTCAATATCGCAAAATAGATTATGTTGGTCCGCAAGTGGGTTCCGAGCTTATTTTTAAAGGTTTATTAGCTTTAATTTTATCTTTTATTGCAATCATGCTTTACATCACCATTCGCTTTGAGTGGCAATTTGGCGTTGGCGGTATTTTTGCCCTACTTCACGATGCAATAGTGGTGCTGGGTTTTTTTGCTATCACCGGGTTAGAGTTTAACCTTACTTCTATCGCTTGTATTCTTACGGTAATTGGTTATTCTATAAATGATTCGGTAGTAATTTACGATCGTATACGTGAAAATTTGGCAAAACATCCTCAAATAAACTTAAACGATCTTATTAATAGCAGTATTAATTCTACTTTAAGTCGCACTATTCTTACCGCCAGCACTACTCTTATTTCTTTACTTGCCCTTATTATTTATGGCGGTAATGTGTTATTTAGTTTTAGTGTAGCAACTTTTTTTGGCATTGCTTTAGGAACTTACTCTTCTATTTATATTTCGGCACCAATTTTATTTTATTTTAACTCCGATTTAATAAATCGAAAAAAACAGAAGCTATGAAAAAAATCTTAGCCACTTTATTGGCGGCACTGTTTTTTATTATTACTTTTATAATTATTACAGTTGTTATTATTTTTAAAGAAAACAGCGAAAATCTTCCCGATTATGAACAGCTAAAAACTTATAATCCCATTACCACTACCAGAATATATTCTTCTGATGGTTCCTTGATTAGCGAATTTTCTAAAGAAAAACGAGTTTTTGTCGAAATTAAACATATTCCGCAAAATCTTATCAATGCTTTTTTGGCCGCCGAAGATGCTAATTTTTATAAACATTCAGGAATTGATTTTTTAGCCATCTTTCGCACCTCTATTACTAACACACTTGGGGCAATTAGTGGCGAAGGTAGTATGGGAGGCGCTTCTACTATCACTCAGCAAGTGGTAAAAAACTTTTTACTAACACGTGAGCGCACTTGGCAACGTAAAATAAAAGAAGCAATTTTGGCTTATCGTATTTCTAAAGAGTTTTCAAAAGATCATATTTTAGAATTGTATTTAAACCAAATATATCTTGGCTCTGGTGCTTATGGAGTTGAGGCGGCTAGCCAAGTTTATTTTAATAAATCAATAGCTGAAATTTCTTTACAGGAAATGGCTTTGCTTGCTACATTGCCTAAAGCCCCTTCTAAGCTTGATCCTAAAAAAAACATCGACAAAGCCACAAATCGTCGAGATTGGGTTTTGCAACGAATGTATCAAGAAAAATTCATCACCAAGCAAGAGCTTGAAAATGCTACTAAAGAACCAATTATTATTGTTAGTCAAGAAAAAAACAGCACCAACAAAGAAAGTAGTTTTTTTTCAGACAGTGTTAAAAAAGAACTTTCTGCACTCTATGGCTCAAATCATGTTTTTGAAGATGGCATTGTGGTCAGTACTACTCTTAATCCACAACTACAAGAAATGGCTCTTAAATCTTTTGTAAATGGCATCGAAGAATATGATCAAAAACATGGTTATCGTGGCCGGCTACACAATATCGATATTACTGGCAATTGGCACAATTTTTTACTTGAGTTTAATATCGATAAACTCTATCAGCCAACTTGGCAAAAAGCGGTTGTGCTTACCGTAGGCAAGGATCTTATCACAATTGGTCTTGAAAATAACAATATCGGCAACATTGAGCTTGCCACCACCAAATGGGCAAAGCCCTATAAAACTATCGATAGCAGAGGTCCTGTTCCAAAAAAAATGTCTGATATTTTTGCAATTGGCGATGTTATTTTAGTTGAGCAACTTGCTACAAAGCCAAATTTTTATAAATTACGTCAAATCCCTGAGGTGAATGGGGGTTTCGTGGTTATTAATCCTCATAACGGTAAGGTTTTGGCAATGTCTGGTGGTTATGTTGATTCGCCAAATCAATTTAACCGAGCAACCCAAGCCATGCGACAACCAGGCTCTACCATGAAAACCTTTGGTTATATTGCGGCCCTAGAAAACGGCTTAAATCCTGCTTCAATTATTATGGACGAAGAAATATCTCTTAATCAAGGCATTGGTATGCCACCTTATACACCATCTAATTATTCTGGCAAGTTTTATGGTTCCACCACTTTACGAGCCGCTCTCGAGCAATCGTTTAATGTGACGGCCGTTCGAATGGCAAGTAATGTTGGTCTTGATAAAGTTTCCGAAGTAGTAAAAAGATTTCAAGTAAACGATAATCCGCAAAAAATTTATTCTTTGGTGCTTGGCTCTACCGAAACAACCGTTATGCGAATGGCAACTGCCTATGCCATGATGGTTAATGGTGGCAAAAAAATTACTCCTGCTTTAATTGAAAAAATTCAAGATCGCTTTGGCAAAACTATTTATCGTCTCGATAGTAGAGCTTGCGATGGTTGTAAAGTGCTTGATTTAAACAAAATTCCTAGTGATTTGCCTATGCCAAATTTACTTGATAACCGCCAAATAATAACCGATTCTGCCACTGCTTATCAAATTACCTCAATGCTTCAGGGTGTTGTAGAAAGAGGAACGGCAGGTAGGGCAAAAGCTATTGGCAAAATTGTTGCTGGAAAAACAGGTACCACCAATAATTCTATCGATTCTTGGTTTGTAGGCTTTTCTCCTGATCTAGTGATGGCGGTTTATGTGGGTTTTGATACTCCAAAAACTCTCGGCAAAGAAGAAACTGGCTCTTCTGTTTCGTTGCCAATTTTTATTAATTTTATGAAAGAGGCTTTAAAAAACACACCCTCTACTCCTTTTCGCATTCCTAACGAGGTTAAGTTTGAAAAAATAGATCGTCTCACTGGGGCATATCCCACTCCAGAAACTCCTAAAGAACAAATATTTTCTGAGGTTTTTAAACTTAACGATGTTATTTCTGATGATGATTTACCGCAAGAAACTCCAAATCAAGAAGGCGAGAATCCAGAAAACACAAACAACCAAAACTCAACAAATTCAGAAAATCAAAATAATCATCCAGAGAATAATTCTCTTGATTCAATAATCGAAGAATCATCTAAAAGCCTTGATAATTTAGAAGATTCTCAAAAAAATAACGAAAATAATCAACAACCAAGTGGCATTTACTAATTATTTTAACATACAAAATTTATTTCTATTAAATTTCGGCATTATTTTTTGCTTGTTGTTGGCTAAAATTGTCTTTTCATCTAGTTTTTTGCCTAAAATTATGGCTTTTTATGTGCTGATTACTAATTTTATTGTAGTTTTTATAGTAGTTAATCAACAATTGCTTAGCAAACATTTTACTATTATTTTATTATTTAGTTTGTTTAATTTTATGGTTTTACTGGTTGCTAATAAAAATATCAAGCCAATATGAAGGCTTTGATTATCGGGCTGGGGCTGATTGGTGGCTCGCTTGCCAAGGCTTTTAAAAAATATGAAATTGCTAGCGAAATTGTTGTGTTTGATCCTCATCTTCCTTCTTGCAAGCAGGCGGTTGCTGAGAATGTTGCCAACGAAATTTGCTGCGATCTCACTAAAATTTCGCAATACCAAATTATTGTTATTGCTTGCCCACTTGGTGCATTTGCCAATGTTGCCCCACTTGTTTTTAACAATGCTAGTAAAACCGCTTTAATTTTTGATGTTGGTTCGTTAAAAAACTTTGCCGAGCTTGATTTTAAAAGAATTAACCTTAATTTTAATCCCAAAACTTTTGCCAGTTTGCCCCAAAATTTTATACCTGCTCACCCCATTGCTGGTTCGCACCTTACAGGCTATGAAAACTCCGATGCCGATTTATTTGTTGATAAAAATTTTGCGATTTGTTTAAACAAAAACCCCACAAAGTCTCGGCAAAAATTCGCCGAGCAACTAAAACAAATTATTATCAAAATCGGCTCAAAACCAATTGAAATACCTCCAGAATCTCATGATGCTATTTATGGTTTAGTTTCGCATTTACCGCAATATTTATCATTTTTTTATTTGGAAATAGATGATCAAAGAAGTCCATATCCATATGATTGGAAAAAAAAAAGTTTTTTTCAATTTCAAATTGATGATCTTTCTTGGTATTTTTTTTGCTCTTATTTACAACAATGTTTTCGCTTAGATTATTCTGATAAACACTTATGGGAAGAGATTTTTTTATTAAATAGCAAACTATTGCAAGATTATTTTAATGTTTGGCACTATTATTTTTACAATATCTTGCAACAACTATTTGTTTCAAAAAATCCTTATAAAACTATTTGCCAATATATTACTCAATACACTAACATAAACCACTCTCCTGCCACTCTTGACGATATCAAACAAAGCTCACAAGAAATTATTTTAAGATTAATTTCAGTGCTTGCTTATTTAGAAATACCACTAATTAAAGATTATAAAAAATATGCAGGCAAAGGCTTTGCCGATTTTACAAGCATTGTTAACATTATTTCAATTATTGACGAACAAACTTTTAACAAACTTTTTAACGATAATCGAAGTGATTTAAATTTGTTAATGAAAAACTGGGAATTGCCCTTATTTTAGAAGGGGCAGCAGGAGCCTTACATGGTAGTTTCTGTAGCCGATCGCCGATCTTATCAACATTTTGAAAAGTGGGAGGGCAAAAGATAAAACCTCGATCTAAATCACCCTCCCCTAGAGGGAGGGTAAATTTGCTATCTTTGATAGCAAATTTGGGAGGGGGAATATCTAAAAACACCTTTAAAATTTTAGTGTTTTGTTAGATTCCGTAGCCCTCCCCGAAAGCTTTGCTTCCGACCCCCCCCTCCCTCGAGGGGAGGGTGATTTAAAACGAGGCTTTACCAAAAAAAAATTTTATTTTTAAAACTATGCAACGAGAATATAAAAAAATTAACAAAAGAAAGAGCCGGCAAATTATGGTTGGCAATGTGGCGGTAGGTGGCGATGCAAAAATTACTGTGCAAACCATGACCAACACCAAAACCACCGATCCGCAAGCTACCATCGCTCAAATTAATCGTTGTGCCGAGGCAGGAGCAGAGCTAATTAGAGTTTCGGTGCCCGATCAAGAATCTAGTGCTTGCTTAA
>CANEUR010000037.1 GCA_947441875.1 Rickettsiales bacterium
GCAAGCCAGCAGTTAAAGTATAAGTGGTTATTCTGCCAAAATGATAAGGTAATAAAGCATAAGATTTGATTTTTTTCAATGAAATTTCGGCAATATTATTTTGGTAAGTTGCATGGTGGGTGAGAGTGGCAACGATGGGGCCGCACATTGCAAGACAATGGCTAAAACTTTGAGTTAAGCCTAAAAATAGCAGTGGATAAAATAAAATTAAATCATTCATGTAAAATATTTTTGGTAATTAGACATTTGTTTATTTCGAGAACTTCTGAACATTTTTCTTGTAAAAAACAAATTTCAAGATCGATATTGTTGAATATTTTGCAAGTTTCAGATGATTTGGTTGTATTTTGAGTGAGGCAATCTAGTTTTTGAGAACATTGTTCTTGGGTAAAGGTTTTTTCCCATAAAATATTTTGAGAGTTTTCTTGAAATTTATTTTGGCATAAAATTAGGTTATCGATAGTTTGCCAACTTTTATTTTGATTATTGTAAAGAATAGCATATTTTTGTTGATTATATTCGAATAAGTCAATTTGGTTTAGTTCGCTTTTATTATAAATTTTAAAAAATATATCTTGAGTTGTAAGATTATTATAGAGTTTTTGATGCAAAAATAATTTATCGGCAAATAAGCAAGGTTCAGATTTATTTTCGTTGGCGGTTGATGAAAGATAAAGATCTGTAATATTGCCTTCAAGCACACTAAAACTTATTTTGTTTTGATTGATAGTGGTAAAAGTGTAGTTTTTATTGATGATTTTAGGATAACTTTTTTGTAGATTATTTTTATGATAAGTCAATTGAATAGCTAAAATTTTATCGCTAAAAATATATAAAGTTGTAGGATGAAAATAGGCTTTTTCAAGCAATGAATCGGCAAAAAAACACTTGCTGATAATAGTATTGTTGCAGTTTTGTGGAGTGAGTTCTATTGTGAAAAAATAATCGTTTTTGCTAAGAGTGATATTTGGTTGTTTGTTTTGTTGATGATCTGGTTCTAGATTTTTAAAAATAAACTTTTCTTTTTTTACTTGATGTTTTTTGCTAATTTTATGTTTTTTAGTAATGATTTTATTGTTTTTTTTGACATTATTTTTGGCAAAACTGGCATGATAGCAAAAAAATATTAGTAAAAAAAATAAAATTTTGCTAGCATTTTTTATGTTCTTAAAAACAAGAGAGTAGGGCATATAAACTTGATAAATGTGGTGTTGGTATTGATTTTTCTTGAGCAAATTTTAGAGCATTACCTAAGATTGCTTCAATTTCCATAGGGCGATTGTTTTTGAAATCGAGCAACATACTGGTTTCGTAAGGCACCATTTTTTCGGTATAAGATATTTTTTCGGCAATAATATTGCTAGGCAAAGAGCAGTTATCGGCTGAGGCAAGTAAAAAAACTTCTTGCATTACTTGTATAATTAATTGTTGGCAATGTTTATTTTCAAGCATTTGCTTGGTGTTGTAACCACCGCTTAATACTGAAATTGGGTTAAAAGCTGCATTCCAAATGAGTTTTTCCCAGCGATCGGTTTGAATATGATTGCTTATTTTAGTTTGAATGCCTACCTGCTGAAATAAATCTGCCAAAAAATGAGTATCGGAGTTGGCTTTTTTTTGATAATTTCCCATAATAAGATAGCCATTATCTTGATGATGTACTTTGATGTTGTTAATTTTTGCTACACATACAAAAGCAATAACACTAATAATTTGTTGTGAAAATTTTTCGGCTAAAGATTTTTCGATGTTGATGCCATTTTGAATAAGCACAATTTTAGTGTTTTGAGCAATAATTGGAGCAATAATTTGTGGTAAATTTATGTTTGGTAAAACTTTAGTGGCAATTAAAATATAATCGGGATGTTGTTTATATTGAGATAAATCACTAATTATTGATTGTGGATGAAAAGTAAAATTGCCGTTAATACTTAAAATTTCGATGCCGTTTTTGTGCACTTCTTGGGCATTGTTTCTAACTAATAAACATATTTCGGCTCCTGCTTGCCAAAGTTTAGCAGCATAAAAACAGCCAATTGCACCAGCTCCGATAACTAAAATTTTGGTCATAGATTTAAAATAACAAAACAAAAACAGCCAATATAAATTAGGCTAGATAATACAACAGCAAAAAATATTATTTCAAATAAAAAAATACTTTTATTGACAATATTAAATAAAAATAAAAAACAAATCAAGAGCCAAATAGCTAAAATTCCAATAAAAAAGTTGTTTTGCCAAAAGGCAGAAAGTAATAAATAGCAACTAAAAAGCAACAAAAACGGCAACAAAAAGTTAAAAATAGCATCTTGTAATTTTTTACTGTTTTGCATAATAAAAATTTTAAATTAATATGAAAAGAAATATTATAATTTTATTGAATAATTAATTGATTAATTTTCTTTTGAAGTTTTTCTAATTCTTCATTTTTGGAATCAATCCAATCATAAGACCAAATTCTATGAATATTCCAGCCTTTTGATTCTAAAACTTCCTGACGAAGCCTATCTCTTTCTCTAGCTGTTTTGCCTGAGTGATACATTTCGCCATCGCACTCTATCCCTAAAATATAATTTTTGGTATTTGGGCAAACAGCAGCTAAATCTATTTTATAACCAGAGCAACCAACTTGAGAATGAATTTCATAACCTAGTGATCTTAATGATTTACAAACACTTTCTTCAAAGCCACTATCAAAATCATCTTGTTTGATATGATTTTTTGAATTTATGCCAAAAATACTAGTTTCAGCAAATTGCAAGTATTTCTGAAAAAAATCCATTCCTTTTTTTGTTCCATCGTTTTTTATATCTTGGTATTTTAAAGAGCTAAGTAAATGAATTTTTAGAAAAATTTTTAAGAACAGCATCAATTGCTGCCTTTTTTTCGGCTACAAACAAAACTTTTTTCCCTTCTGCCACTAATTCAGAAATTATGTTGGAGATGGTTTGAGTTTTACCAGTTCCGGGAGGACCTTGTATTATAAAGTTTTTACCGTCTTTTGCTGCTTGAATTGCTTCAAGTTGCGAAGAATCAAAATCAAATGGGCTAAAAAATTTATCAGATGGTATTTTATCGATTTTATAAGGTTTTTGAAAATCTCCTCGATTAAATTTGCTAAAGTCTCTTGTAAGAAATATTTTGATTAAATTATGATTTAAAAAATATTTTTCTAAATTGACTAGCTCGTTATATAAAGAGGCTTTAGCAGAATTAAATATTCCTAGTATAATTTTTTTTTCTATTGAAACACCTTTTATATTTTCGGCTAAAAATTCTTCGATTTGAGAAATTTTTTGATCGATATCATCTAGTGAAGCATTGCTTAAATCTTTAAAATCAATAAGTTTATTATCTATAGTAATTTGAAAATCATTTTTAAATTTTTCATATATAGCATAATTAAAATTAATCAAAGGTTTTATGCTTGGATGATTTACCACATAACTGCCTTTTTTATTTTTTACAACCTCAGTAGAAATTAAATAAATCGGAGCATATTTTTGTTTATTTCCATCTTGATATTTGAAAAAATAATAAGCCCAACTAGTTGGATTAAAGCCCTTTTCATCTTTAATTTGTTTTTGTTTTAAATAAATTTTTTCTAGAGTTTTGTGGAGTTCTTGTTGTAATTTTTTATTTTCATCTGGTGCTGAATTAATAATGCTGTTTTTAGCAAGCTCGAGATTAAATTGATATGTGTTAGAATAGTCTATTTTTTCAATCTCAAAAGATTGATTTTGATTTTTTTTATTTTTTTGAAATTGCGATAATTTATCAATATCAAGTGAAGTTTGTGATGTAAATTTAAAGTGAATAAGATTGTTTCTTGCGGTGGTGTCTATTAAATTTTTCTTACATTGATTGAAAAAAGAATTATCTTTGTCGAGATCTTTGTCGAGCATAATTAGTTATGATACTGGTTAATAAACGAAATTTTTGTTTAAAATTATAGTTTGCTAAGTTTGACTTTGAATTTTAAAAATACAACTAATACCGATTCTTATTTTTAGATATATTTAAATATTAGATTAAAATGCTTATAAAAATAATTTTAAATTATATAATTATTAAATTTTATGTGTTTCGGTTTTTTTGTTTTGATATTCGAGGTATATTTTGTTTTCAATTCTTAAATCGATAGTTTTTAAATTTTTTACCTCAGGATTATTATTATATATTTTGGTGAGATTTTGCCAAGCATTGTAAATATTATTTTCGGGCATTTTAATTAAAGTTCCGTCGAGCAAGCGAATGTCCCATCTTCTTTCGCCAACCCAATGAGCAGAATAAATTATACCACTGATGTTTTGATTAATGGTAATAATATTAAAAAAAGATTTGATGTTTCTATTGGCTCCTAAGCCAGAAAAAATTAACATATTTTCATAATTTGATTTTTCGTAATCTGGTATTTTGTTAAGCGAAATTATTATTTCGCCGTCTTTATCGACCAAGAATTTTTCTGCTCCATCAAACCATAAAGCGATTGGTTGATATTCGATGATATTGATGTAAAGCTGATTAAGTAAAGTGCGTTTTAGAAAGGCGGTTTTAAGCCAAGGTAATGAGTTTTGCAGGGTATTTTGTAAATCAGCTAAAGAAATATTAGAAATATGGTTGTTGCCAGAATATTTTTGATCGAGGTAGTTTTTTGTTGTGTCGATGATTTCTTGATTGCTAATTTTATTGTTGCCAGTAATTATAATTTTTAGTGGTTGAAAGAAAAGTGCCGAATTTAATGCATTGGTGGTGATTTTAGTTAAAAACTCTGGTTTATGAATTGCTAAACCTAAAACTCCGCAAATTATTAGTAAAAATAGCAAAATAATTGATGTTGTAAAAGTTTTTTTGATTTTAATAATGATTCTTCGCCGTTTGTTAATCATGTGAGGCAGAATCAAGCAACATTTGCACAATTTGGTTAAAAGAAATACCTACATAATTAGCTATTTTTGGCACAATAGAAGTAGATGTAAAGCCAGGATGAGTATTTATTTCGAGTAAATAAAGCTTATTATCGCCGTTTTTGTTGTTATTTAAAATAAACTCGATTCGGCAAAATTTTTGACAACCAAAAACTTTAGCAGATTTTTCGGCTAGAAGTAATATTTCTTGATATTGATCATGGCTAATTGGAGCTGGCATTAAATATTGAGTAAGACCAGGAGTGTATTTGCATTTGTAATCGTAAAAATCACCACTTGGTTTTACTTCTAAAACTCCTAGAGCTTTGCCGTTAATAACAGCAACATCAAGCTCTTGCCCTGATAAATATTGTTCAACCAAAATGGTGTTGCCGTGTTGCCATTGATAGTTAGTAAAATTATAATTATCGGGGTGTTTGATTACTTCAACTCCAATACTAGAGCCCTCGCTTATTGGTTTTAAAACAAATCCAGAAGCAAAATTAGCTAATTTTTGTTGATTTAAAGTATCTTGCCCTTGATGTAATAATTCATGTTGGGCGGTTTTAATGTTGTTGCTTTGGCAAATTTGGTGAGTGATGTTTTTGTTTATACATAAAGCAGAAGCAAGTAAACCAGGGTGGGTGTAGGGGATTTTCATGATATCGAGCATTCCTTGTATTCTGCCATCTTCACCACCGTAACCGTGCAGAGCATTAAATACAATGTGTGGTTTAATTTTTAGCAAATCATTGATAATTTGATGTGAAAAATCGAGTTTTGTGGTTTGGTAGCCAAGTTCTTGCAGGGCTTGATAAACTGCTTCTCCAGTTTTTAAAGAAATTTCTCTTTCGGAGTTAATGCCGCCCATTAAAACGACAATATGTTTATTTTTCATTTGATTGATTGTTGTTTTTTGGTTGTGAAAAAATAGGTTTTTTGCGAATATTTTTAGCTATCTCGCGTTGATTTTGAGACATCTTTTTAAGATTGTTTTGTTGAGTTATTTTGTTTAATGCATAATCAATTAATACAGGGAGCGGAATTTTAAGTGCCTTGGCAACTTCGTTAAAACTATTGAAGCTCTCAAAAATTTCTGGTGGTAAATTTAGATTGTAGTTTTTGGCAAGATATTTACTTTGAAACTCAAGTGGTGAGGAATCTTTATGAGGTTCGCCAATGTGTAATGGTATACTAAAATTATTGATTGTGTTGATGGTGAATGATTTTATTTTCATAGGTTTTTATAGTGTTTCAAAATGAGACAATATTTTTTGAGTTAACTCAAAAGCAAGCTGTTGTTTGCTGATTTTATCTAGCTTTATGTTTTCATTTGCAGTGACAAAAAAAGCACAAGTGTTGTTGGAACCAAAAATATTACCATTGTCAATATTATTAGCAACAATTAAATTGCAGTTTTTAGCAATTAATTTTTGCTTGGCAAAATCAAGTAAGTTTTCGTTTTCTGCTGCAAAACCAATAACCATTTCGGGGCGATTTTTGGCTAAACCTACTGTTTGTAAAATATCTGGATTTTCTTCTAGATGTAAAGTTAAATTAGGTTGATGTTGTTTTTTAATTTTATGTGTAGTAGGGTTTTTTACTTTAAAATCGGCAACTGCAGCGCAGCCAATAAATATTGAGGTGTTGCTTAGATTTTGCATTACTAATTCTAGCATTTCTTGAGCGGTTGCGGTGTGAATTGCTGAAAAATAATGAGGTATTTCTTGACTTACATTGCCATAAATAAATAAAATTTCTGCTCCTAAAAAATGCAAAATATTGGCAATAGCTATTGCTTGTTTTCCAGAAGATTTGTTGCCGATAAACCTTACCGAGTCGATGTTTTCATGGGTGGAGCCAGCGGTGATGATGATTTTTTTACCAAGCAAGGCTTTTTGATAAAGGTTTTGTTTTGAGAGTTGTGAAATATCAAAAAAACTAGTGATAGCCTGATAAATTTCGCTAGGTTCCCACATTTTGCCAGTGCCATATTCTTGACAAGCTAGCAAGCCAATTTTTGGAGGTAAAAAATGTAATAAATTATTTTGCTGTAAAAAAGTTAAGTTTTTTTGAGTGGCTGGATTGTTCCACATAGCGGTATTCATTGCTGGGGCAATAATTACAGGTGTTTGGTTGGCAAGCATAGTTGCCGATGCTAAATCGTTTGCAAAGCCATTAGCCATTTTAGCTAAAAAATCGGCGGTAGCAGGAGCTATAACCACTAAATTTGCTTCTCTGCTAAGCTTGATATGTTCTATGCCATTATCACTAAAAAGTTGAGTATAAACTTTTTGTGTTGTAATGCTTTTTACTAAAAGTGGGGTGATAAATTGGGTGGCAGAATCGGTAAGAATAACCTCAACAAAATAATTTTGTTTTTGTAATAAACGAATCAGCTCTAAGCTTTTATAGCAAGAAATACCGCCACTAATAATAAGTAAAATTTTGTTTATCATGTTTGTTCTTTTTTGTTTATAGCAGTGAGCCACCTGCTTCTGGCTCTTATTTTGCGAGTATCAACCGACCCTTTGATTTTTAATCCTCTATCTCTCATGCTTAAACCATTTTGCCAAGTTCTGTTGATTTCTGGTTTGGTTTTTGGTTTAGCGCGTTGTAACGTATTATTAAGTAGGTTTTTTTTTCTTGCCAAAGCTCTTTCTCGAGTAGAGCTGACAATTTTTTGTCGGTTAACTTCTTGCAATCTTCGATGATGCATAATAATATTATCAACAAACCATCTTCTTTTGCGATTGATTAATTTTCGTTGTTGAGCTCTAGAAAGACCCCTTTTTCTTTTGGTGCCTTTTAATAATCTACGTATAACATGCTCAAAGCCATGAATAACTAAATCTTGCAATAAAGTTGGTTGTAAAGCAAGAAGAGATGTTTTGCCTAGGGCAAGATTAATACCTGTGTGTAGAAGAAAAAAAGACAACTTAGCAAAGTATAAGATTTTTTAAATTAACATTGTTCCAACGCCACTTTCGGTGAAAATTTCCATTAATAAAATATTGTCAATTGCACCGTTTAAAATATGGGCATAAGAAACATTTTTTTCGATGGCATTAATGCAGGTTTCGATTTTAGGAATCATACCGCCAGTAATTATGCCATCTTTTATCATTTGTTTGGCCGTGGCAATGTTTAAATGGCTTACTAATTGACCGTTTGGCAACAATACCCCATCGACATCAGAAAGTATAATGAGTTTTGAAGCATGAAGTGCCGAAGCAATTGCTCCAGCTACAGTATCGGCATTAATGTTAAAAGTTTCGCCGTTATCACCAACTCCAATTGGAGCGATTACAGGAATTATATCGGATTCTTCAAATAAAGTAAACATAGCAGGATCAACAAAATAAGGTTCTCCGACATAACCTAAATTTAAAATTTTTTCAATGTTGGAGTGGGGATCTTTTTTGGTTTTGGTGGCTTTTTTTGCTTTAATAAAATTACAATCTTTACCGCAAATACCAATTGCTTTGCCTGATGCTTGATTAATTTCAGAAACAATTGCTTTGTTTATGGAGCCAGCTAAAACCATTTCAACTATATCAACAGTATCGGCATCGGTTACTCTTAAGCCGTCAATAAAAGTTGATTTCATGTTGAGTTTTTCAAGCATTTGCCCAATTTGTGGACCGCCACCATGTACTACAATTGGATTTATGCCAATTTGTTTTAAA
>CANEUR010000038.1 GCA_947441875.1 Rickettsiales bacterium
AGGATTGTTGAGGGTAGAATAATGAGAGATGCCAGTAAGAGCTAAAGAAACTAAAACATAAATTACTGCACAAATTAATAAAGCACCAATAAGACCAATTGGTAAATCTCTTTTAGGATTTTTACATTCTTCGGCAGTTGTTGCCACAGCATCAAAACCAAGATAAGCAAAAAATATAGCTGCCGCTCCTGTAAATACACCGTTCCAACCAAAAGGCATAAAATTTGAGTAGTTTTGAGTATTGATAATTGGTGTAGCAATATATAAAAAAATAAAAATTACAGTTAATTTTATCGAAACTAAAATACGATTTAACATTATACTTTCTTTGGTGCCAATAAATAATAATAAACCAATAAAAGAAGAAATGCAAACCGCAGGTAAATTAATAATACCACAATAAGTTTGATCGGAGCAAACTTGCGAAGGAGCTTTGGTTAAGTATTCTGGAATGATAACATAAGATTGATGCAAAATGCCCACTAAATATCCAGACCAACCAGCCGAAACAGTTGAAGAAGCAACTGTATATTCTAGAATTAAACCACAAGCAACCAACCAAGCAATGAATTCACCCATAATTCCATAAGTGTAGGTATAGGCACTACCTGATATGGGAATCATTGAAGCAAGCTCAGCATAAGCCAAACCAGCAAAAACACAAACCAAGGCTGCTAAAAAGAATGAAATAGAAATTGCTGGACCAGCATAATTAGCGGCTGCCTGCCCCGTTAACACAAAAATACCTGTGCCAATAATTGAGCCAATACCAATAAAAATAAGATCAAAAATACCTAGCGATTTTTTTAATGTACTACTTTTAGCGCTTTCAATAATTGATTGTAAAGATTTAGTTCTGAATAGAGATTTCATAGGTTGTAAAGATTAATTTTATGTAATGTTGTAACGAAGTTAGATTATAGTATAAGAAATTAATTTTTCAATAGTATTTTAATTTTCTTGTGATTTTATTTCTTCTTCAGCAATTTCAAGAGATATAGTGTTGTTATTTGCCATTTCTTTTAAATAATCTTTTAATAAAATCATTCCACTTTTTTTATTAAGCTCAATAATAGAGTTAATTTGTGCAATTTTATCTTCGCGTATTAAATTGCGTATAGATGAATTGACAATCATGATTTCAAAAGCAGCACAACGATCAGCATTGATTTTCTTAACAAGTCGTTGCGAAATAACCGCTCTTAAAGAATTAGAAATAATAGATCGAATAGTTGAGCGTTGATCGGCAGGAAAAGAATCGATGATACGATCGATTGTTTGTGAAGCAGAGTTGGTGTGCAAAGTTGCTAAAACCAAATGCCCAGTTTCGGCAGCAGTAAGGGCTAACTGGACAGTATCAAGATCGCGCATTTCACCAATCATAATAACATCAGGATCTTGCCTTAAAGCACTTTTTAAAGCATCGTTAAAAGAGTGGCTATCGGTTCTGAATTCTCGCTGATTAACCAAAGATTTTTGGCTAGTAAAAACATATTCAACAGGATCTTCGATGGTAATAATATGTTTGTTTTGATTTTGATTAATATGATCAATCATCGCAGCTAAGGTTGTTGATTTGCCACTACCAGTAGGGCCAACAACTAAAACCAAGCCTTTTTTATAATTTAATAAATTCTGCACAACATAAGGAACATTAATTGCTGCCAAAGATTTTATTTTGTTTGGTATAACTCTAATAGCAACAGCAGGACCAAGTATAGTGTGGTAAGCATTAACACGGTATCTTAAATTATTGCTGTCGATAAAAGAAAAATCGTGTTCTTTTTGAGTTAAATAAATTTCTTTTTGTTTTGGCATGATTAAAAAAAAGATAAAATCATAAACTTCTTGACTAGTGAGATTATTTTTATTTTCTGGATAATCAATAATTTCACCATTAAAACGAAAAATTATCTTGTAACCAGCTGAAATATGAATATCGGAGCAGTTTTTAGCTCGAGCAAAATCAAATATTTGTTGCACTATATTAAGGTTTTTAAATTGGAGATACGATTCTGCACTTCAGAAATAGAGATATCTAGATTATTATTATAATGTTTAACAGTTAAATTATAATAATCAATAGCTTGTGAATATTGTTTAGTTTTATCATATAAAACTGCTAGATTATAATAAAAAATAGAGTTTTCTGATTCAATACTTACTGCTTTTTGATAATATTCGATTGCTTTATTATAATTACCGATTTTTTCACTTGCCAAAGCTGCATTTGCATAAATAAAAGTTGAATCTGGATTCTGTTGAGAGAGTCTAGATAATAAATAAAAGGCTTCTCTAGGGGTTTCTTCTATCATGATGGCAATAATATTATTGATAATTTCTTGTTTATTTTCAGGTTCTTGTTTTAATAAATCTTGGTAAAGAGTTTTTGATTGACGATATTGCCCAAGTTTTTGGTAAACCGTTGCCAAGGCATATTTAGAATAATTATTTTTTGGATCTTTTGCCAAAACAGATTTATATAGCTCAATGGCAATTTCATACTGACCAGCCAACACGGCATTGTAGGCTAGTTTTTCTTTTTCTTTTAATTTATAATTAATTTTTGTTTTATCAATAACCGCAATATCAAGCTCAGATTGTTTATCTTTTTCTTTATCTTTTTTACTTTTTTTTGTATCTTGTGGCTTTTCTTTTTCGCCAATAATAATTGATTTGACAGATTCTTTGCTAGGAGGAGATTCGTTTGCATAAATATCGAATTGCTCTCTTGCTTGTTTATCGAATAACAAGCTTTTTTCGATATCTTTAGCAATACTGTTATTATCAAAAACATTTTCTGCCGAGGCAAAATTTATCTGAAAAAAACCAATAGTAAGAGCTAAAACAATTAATCGCAATAAAACTAGCATAAATTAATGATTTTTGTGCTTTAAATAAATTAAAATAGCCATTAAAGAAGCAGGTGTTAAACCCTCAATTTTGCTGGCCTGATGAATAGTCGCAGGGCGATATTTAGTTAATTTTTCCCTTACTTCATTTGATAAACTTTGAATGAGATTATAATTTATGTCAAGAGGAATTTGAGTATTTTCTTGTTGTTGAAATAATAAAATATCTTGTTGTTGACGTTTTAGATAATTAAAATATAAAGCTTCGATACTAATTTGTTGCTTAATATATGTATCAATTTGAGATAATTCTTGAGACCAAATAATAGAAAGCTTTTCAAAATTAATATTAGGAAAAGCCAGCAATTGAAAGGCGGTTCGCAAAACTCCATCTTGCTTAATAGATATATTATATTTTTGCAATTTAATTGGAGAAATTGTTAAATTTTCAAGTATTGTTAAAGCCTCTTGTAACTTTTCTTTTTTAGCAGTAAAAATTTGCTTGCGGTAATTACTTACACAACCTATTTTTATACCTAATTCGGTAAGCCTGGTATCGGCATTATCTGCTCTTAAACTAAGTCTATATTCTGATCGTGAAGTAAGCATGCGATAAGGCTCAGAAACTCCTAAACTAGTGAGATCATCTATCATTACACCAATATAACTACTAGTGCGATCTAAAATAAATTCTTGCCCTTTTTTTAAACTTAATAAACCAGCATTAATGCCAGCAACTAACCCCTGCCCAGCCGCCTCTTCGTAGCCTGTGGTGCCATTAATTTGACCTGCTAAAAATAAATTAGTAATTTTTTTAGTTGCTAATGTTGGCAAAAGCTCTCGAGGATCGATAAAATCGTATTCAATAGCATAACCTGGTTGAGTGATTATGCAATTTTCTAAACCTGGTATGGTTTTGATAAACTGCTCCTGCACCTCTTGTGGTAAAGAAGTAGAAATGCCGTTTGGATAAACTAAATCAGTATCTAAGCCTTCTGGTTCTAAAAAAATTTGATGTCTTTCTTTATTGGTAAAACGATGAATTTTATCTTCGATAGAAGGACAGTATCTAGGACCATTTCCTGTAATATTACCACCATACATTGCAGATTGATGTAAATTTTTGGCGATAATTTGATGAGTTTTTTGATTAGTGTAAGTGATATAGCAAGGAATTTGCTTGGTGATTATTTTTTGATTCAGATATGAAAAAGGTGTAGGCACACTATCGCTTTCTTGAATTTCAAGATTGTTAAAATTAATAGAAGAAGCCAAAATTCGTGCAGGAGTGCCAGTTTTAAGCCTTGCCAGTGCAAAACCACATTTTTGCAACGAAACCGCTAAATCAAAAGATGCCGATTCGTTTTTTCGCCCACCTTCTGTTTGAGATGAGCCAATATGCATTATGCCTCTTAAAAAAGTGCCAGTAGTAATAATTAAAGCTTGGCAATTAATTTGAGTGCCATCATCAATAATTATGCCTTTTATTTGCTGATTTTCGATAATTAAATTTTTAGCTGTAGCAAAAATTATGTTAAGATCTTGGTATTCTTGTTGTAAAATTTCGTTGACCGCCTGTTTATAAAGCTTGCGATCGGCTTGTGCTCTTGGTGAATGAACCGCAGGACCTTTTGAAATATTTAAAATTTTAAAATTAATACCAGCTTTATCTATTGCTCTACCCATAATGCCATCAAGAGCATCAACTTCTCGCACAATTGTGCCTTTAGCAACTCCACCAATAGCAGGATTACAAGACATTTCGCCAATATTACTTGGTTGTTTGGTGATAAGCAAAGTTTCTGCCCCCATACGCACTGCAGCACAAGCAGATTCAATGCCAGCATGCCCTGCGCCTATAACAATTACTTCATAATTGCTTTTCATGGTTTTAAGTTATCAGAATCGAAATTAAAATTTTTTACTTCACCTAAAACCGCCAAAGTTGGAGAGCCAGCAAAAATTTTACCTGCTAAATTACTAACATCAAGTTTGGTATTATTGTTAAACTCATTAATTAATTCTTGGTCGGTATAAATTTTATTGTAGCATAAAATATCGTTGCCAATTCTCTGCATTCTAGCATTAGTGCTTTCTTTTGCCATTGCTAAACCTGCTAAAAATTGAGTTTGTACTTTTTGCATTTCGGCATCAGTTATATTTTGGCAGATTTTTTCTAGTTCTTGCTTAGTTGCTTGCAAAAATAAATTGAGTTTTTCAATTGATGTGCCACCATAAATACCAAATATTCCAGCATCAGAATAACAACTATTAAAAGCATATACCGAATATGCCAAGCCTAGGTTTTCTCGAATTTCATAAAACAACCTAGAAGACATACCAGAGCCCAAAATCATGGCTAAAATTTGTTGTGTATAAAATTGTGAATTATGATAAGATAAGCCTTCAAAACCTAAAACTAAATGCACCTGCTCGAGTTTTTTAACTTTTTTTGCTACTCCACCCACATATTTTGGTTGTTTTGGTTTATCAATAATATTACTATTTAATTGATTAAAATATTTATCAACCCAATTGACCACCTCGCTAGTTTTAACACTACCAGAAGCAACAACTGCCATATTTTGGTAGTTATATTGATTATCAATGTAACTTTGAAAATGTTGCGAATTAAAAGTTTTAATATTGCTTATTTTACCTAAAATAGATCTGCCCAAAGGCTGTTTAGGAAATGCTTTTTCTTGAAAATAATCAAAAATAATATCGTCTGGAGTGTCGGATGTCATGGCAACTTCTTGCAAAATGACTCCTCTTTCTTTTTCAACTTCTTGGCTATCAAAAATAGAGTTTTGTAAAATATCGGCTAAAAACTGAATAGCAAACTCGGCATGTTGCTTCAAAACTTTCACATAATAAACAGTTTTTTCTCGAGAAGTATAGGCATTAATATAACCACCAATGCTTTCAAACTCTTCGGCAATTTGTTTAGCAGTTCGGGTTTTGGTGCCTTTAAAAGCCATATGCTCTAAAAAATGCGAAATACCATTAATTGCCAAATTTTCGTTTCTGCTACCAGTTTTAACAAACACACCAATAGCCACGGTTTGTAAATCAGGAATTTCATCAACCGCTACTCTTAGCTTGTTGCTATTAGTGATTATTGAGATATTTTGCATATTTTTAGTTTTGATTAAGAAGTTCTACCCAAGTAAGAATAGGATTTTTGGCAGCCTGAACTTCGTTTAATCTTCTTCTTGGAGTATGAAGCGGATATTGATGAAATTTATCACCGTTGCCATTTTTAATTTCGTTAGAAATATAAATCATGGTGCTAATAAAATTATCAATTGTTTGCTTATTTTCGGTTTCGGTTGGCTCAATTAGCATTGCCCCTTGCACTACTAACGGAAAGAACACCGTCATTGGGTGAATGCCAAACTCCACCAAAGCTTTAGCAATATCAAGAGTGCTGATGCCTTGGGCTTTTTGTAGTTTATCGGTAAGCAAGCATTCGTGCATACAATAGCCAAAAAATGGCACATGAAAATGATCTTTTAATTTAGTTAAAATATAATTTGCCGAAAGCACTGCATCTTCTGCCACTTTTTGTAAAGCATCTGCCCCGTGCGAAAGCATATAAGTAAGGGCTCGAACATGCATACCAAACTGCCCATGAAAACCCTTAACTTTACCACAAGAATATTTTGGTTTAGCAAAATAAAATTTATCGTTGGTTTTTTCAACATGAGGTGCAGGCAAAAACTCTGCCAACTCTTTTCTTACCGCAATTGGGCCCGAACCAGGGCCGCCGCCGCCGTGTGGAGTTGAAAAAGTTTTATGCAAGTTAAAGTGCATCACATCCACCCCAATATCTGCTGGCCTCACTTTGCCAACAATTGCATTATAATTGGCACCGTCGCAGTAAAAATAACCACCAGCTTTGTGAACCAAATCGGCAATTTCTACAATATTTTTTTCAAATTTACCACAAGTATTTGGGTTGGTAATCATAATGCCAGCAAGCTCGTGAGCATGAGTTGCTACCAACTCTTTAAATACTGCTAAATTTACCAAGCCTTCTTCATCAGAAGGAATAACTTTAATATCAAAACCACAAATAGCCGCCGTTGCAGGGTTAGTGCCGTGGGCAGAATCTGGAATAAGCACAACTTTTCGGTGAGCCTGCCCCTTTACTTCGTGGGCTTTTTTAATAACTAACATACCAGAAAGCTCGCCTTGAGCACCTGCCGCAGGAGCCAAAGAAACCGCCTCTAAACCAGTGAGAGTGCCTAACCAGTGTTGCAGATTATACATCAATTCTAAAGCACCTTGCACAGTTTGTTCGTTTTGTAGCGGGTGAATGTTGGCAAAACCTGGTAATCGAGCCATTTTTTCGTTTAATCTTGGGTTGTGTTTCATGGTGCAAGAACCAAGCGGATAAAAACCAGAATCAATAGAATAATTTTGATTCGAAAGCCTCACGAAATGTCTAATAACCTGTGGCTCGGTTACTTGTGGCAAACCAATTGATTCTCTTGCTTTTTTGCCAGTTTTAATTGCGAAATAAAACACTTCTGGCAAATCAACACCGCAAGCACCAGTGTGCGATTGAGTGATTAACAAGGTTGTTTCGTGATTTAAGCCAGTTTGAGTGGGAGTAAAATTTTGCATAATATTTTTATTTTGGTTTATAAATTTTTTTAGTTAATTTTTGTTTATTCTTGGTAAAGAGTATCTGGGCAGAAATCTTGACCACTAGGCCAAGCAATCGAGCCCATAAAAACCCGAACTTTTTTAAAAAACTCGTAATTTTTTAATTTTGTAAAAATACCTTTATTGATATAAAAACTAATATCAAAAACTCTTATTTCGTTGTTATTAAAAACAAGTTCTAATTGGTAGTTTTGCAGTGCTTTTACCTTTATAACTCTTGGATTCATATTTTAATTTGTTTAAATAAATTATTCAAATAAACTTTTTTGATTATCTTCTTCTGGTTTAATAATTTCGCCATTAACTTTTTTGATATTATACTTTTCGCTTTTTGGAATAATTTCTAGCCTTTCAGTTAAATCGTATTCAACCTCTAGCTCGCAATTTATTTTACCTCCAGCCAAAATAACAATTTGCCTGTTTCTAACCTTTTCTAAAAACAATTCGTCTTCAATTTTGGCTTCGATGTTTTTATTAAAAATAAATTGCCATTTTGAATCTCCTAAAAGATCGGGTTTTTTAACCAAAAGATCTACTAAAATAGGCTTTTGTTTGACTGTTTTAACTATTGGATTTTCATCAACAAGCGGTTGTTTCATATTTTCAAAAGAATTTTCATTAATAATAATTTCAGCATTAGAAGTTTTAATAATATAATTAGATCTGTTATCTTCACTTAAATTTGTAAATTGATTAATTATTAAACTATCAATTTTATTATTTTGAAAATAAATATCTCCACTTTTTTTTGAGAACTTTTTAATTTCATTTTCTTGATTTTGAATTGCCGTTGCTGTTTGGTTGCTTTCAATTTTTTTAGCTTTTTTACCTTTTAAATGCTCTTTAATTAAAAAGAAACTTAACCATACTTCCAATATATCTTTTGCAATAGAAGGTATTTTTAAGAGATCATTTTTATGTCTTATAATCACATCAATAATTGTTTCAAAAGAACCAGCTTGATTAGCTTTAATTTCAAGCTTGATAAAACAATTTGGATCATTAGCAAAAGCACTTTCTTTTAATAACTCAATTGTGCTATCAATTGTTTGGCTAAAAGTTTCGGCAT
>CANEUR010000039.1 GCA_947441875.1 Rickettsiales bacterium
TATCTTTAGAAATAGCCAAAGATTTAAGATTCATGATAATCTCTAAAACATCTTCTTTTATACCATCTATTGCACTATACTCATGCAAAACACCTTCTATTTTTAAACCAACAACAGCAAAACCAGTAATCGAAGATAGCAAGACTCTTCTTAAAGAATTACCTAATGTATTTCCAAAACCCCTTTCAAAAGGTTCAAAAACAATTATGGAATGCTTAAGATCGTCAGATCCCTCTTTTAAATTAATGGATGCTGGCTTTGTTAAATTTACCCAACTTTCTTTTAAAATAGTCATAAAACTAATAAATTAATTAGAAAAAATATTAAACACGACGACTTTTAGCTGGGCGACAACCATTATGCGGCAAATATGTAATATCTTTTATTAATGTTACATTGACACCACAAGCTTGTATCGCTCTTAGAGAAGCTTCTCTACCAACTCCTGGGCCCCTAATCTCAACGACCACACTTTGCAACCCGCATTCTTTTGCTATATTTATCACATGCTGAGTAGCAACTTGAGCGGCATATGGAGTTGCCTTTCTCGAGCCCTTAAAACCATGTTTTCCAGCAGAAGACCAAGATATAATATTTCCAGTAGCATCAGATACAGATACTATAGTATTATTAAAGCTTGCAAACACATGAACAACGCCATTGATAATATTTTTTTTCTTTTTAGATCCAGATTTTACATTTTTTTTCTGAGATATATCTATTTTTGTTTCTGTCATTTTTATGATATTTTAATTATTTAACCGCTTTCTTTTTATTTGCTATTGCAACACCTCTACCTTTTCTAGTTTTGGCATTAGTATGAGTTCTTTGACCTCTTACTGGTAATTTTTTTACATGCCTTATACCGCGATAACAACCGATGTCGATAAGCCTTTTTATATTAGAAGAAACTTTTCTTCTTAAATCTCCTTCAAGAATGCCGAGATTTTTTTCAATATAAGATCTAACCTCTGCTAATTTAGTTTCATCGAGTTGATTAGTTCTTGTAAGCAAATCTATTTTTAGATCTTTGCATATTTTTTTTGCAGAAGTTGTGCCAATTCCATAAATATAAGTTAAAGCAATTACAAATCGCTTTTCTTTTGGAATGTTAATACCAGCAATCCTAGCCAAAGTTATATCCTCTTAAAAGTTAATATTAATATAATATAAATTATCAAATGTAAATATTGATAAGATATTTAAATTCTAACATTATAATTTTATTTAAAAATTCTTGTGTTAGAATTTGATTTAAAAATGAAAATAATATAATTTTTTAATTTTACTATTTTAAATTAGTTTTTAAATAAACTAAGTCAAAATTAATTGTTTACCATATTCAACAATATTGTTATGAATTATGTTTTCATTATATTGTTATTACAAAATAAAATATATCAAAAAACTTATACGATAACAATCTATTAATTAACAACACTATAAATAAAATCAATTGTATTTTTATAGGTTATTTTTCAACTCATCAAAAATTATAAATGAAGATTTTACAGCCTCAATTGAAATAAGCAAGTGTTTTTTTCTATAAAAATCAATTAAAGGAAAAGTTAATTGATGATAAATGAATAACCTGTTTTTTAGGGTTTGTTCGTTATCGTCGTTTCTATATTCTAGCTGATCAGAGCCACATTTATCACAAATGCCGATTTTAGATGTAGGCTGAAAATAACTGTTATATATAGAGCCACAATTTTTACAAGAGTAGCGACCTAGTATTCTTTTTATTAACACTTCATCAGAAACTTCAAAATTAAATACTTTATCTATTGTTTTTCCTATTTTAGATAACATTTCTTCCAAAATTTGAGCTTGATTTATATTTCGTGGAAAACCATCAAGAATAAAGCCTTGTGTAGAATTTTGAACTAGAAAGTTTTTAATTAACAAAATAATTATTTCATCTGGAACTAAATCTCCTTTTTGAATATAAGATTTTATTTTTTCACCCAATTGAGAAGCAGAACTCACCTCATGGCGAAGCATATTTCCACTAGATAACGTGGGGATTCTTAAATACTCCGACAATAGGCCAGCTTGAGTTCCCTTGCCAGAACCAGGAGGGCCAAGAAATAAAATACTTTTCATACCTTGATTCTTAATTTTCTTTTCCTTAGTTGTCCAGAGTTATATTTATTCGATAAATTGTAAGATTGTATCTGGGTTATCAAGTCAATTGCCACATTAACCATAATCAATACACCTGTACCACCTATATATAATGGAATATGAGTAACATTAACAAGCCATTCTGGCACAATACAAATTATAATTAGATATAAAGAGCCCAAAGCAGTAAGTTTAGAAATTATATTGTCTAGATAATCAGAAGTTGCAATACCTGGTCTAATTCCAAAAATAAAACAATTGCTTTTTTTTAAATTGGTTGCGACTTCTTGAGAATTAAAAACTACAGAAGAATAAAAGTATGAGAAAAATACTATCAATAAAGCAAAAGATAGCATATAAACAAAACCACCTCTCTGCAATAAAGAAGATAAAAATTGATTTTCCACACCTATAATTTGCATAATAGCAACTGGAAAAGTAAGAACAGAACTTGCAAATATTGGAGGTATAACACCAGAGATATTTATTTTTAATGGTAAAAAAGAATGATCTTGATTACCAGAAGATCGAAGCATAGCCGAATTTGGATACTGTATTTTAATTTTTCTTTGTGTTTTCTCAAAAAAACAAACAAACATTATAGCTAAAATAAAGAATATAAAAAATAAGATTATATAAAATTTATTATAAACACCTTTTTTAGAGAGATCTAACATTTGAATTATAGTATCTGGCAAAGAAGAAACAATTCCAACAAAAATAATTAAAGAAATTCCATTTCCAATTCCTGATGTTGTTATTTTTTCACCAAACCACATTAAGATAATTGTTCCACCAACCAAGCTAACCAATGTTGTAAATAAAAAGATATCAGAATCAGAAACAAAGGCATTCATGCCGTTAAAAGAAAGAGCTTGATAAACACCTAAGGCTTGAAAAGTAGCTAAAACAATGGTAAGATATCTGGTATATTGATTGATTTTTGCCCGACCTTTTTCACCATCTTTTTTTAAAGCATCTAAACCTTTATGCATAGAAGTTAACAATTGCATAACTATAGATGCAGTAATGTATGGCATTATATTAAGAGCAAAAACACTCATTCTTTCTAATGCACCACCAGAAAACATGTTTATCATGCCGAATATGTTTGCCTCGGATTTAAAAAATTTAGCTATAACCTCGATATTGATGCCTGGTATAGGTATAAATGTACCTAGTTTATATATTAGTAATATAAAAATAGTAAATATTATTTTCTTAGATAAATCTGTATTTTCACTCTTAATTTTACTCATGTTTGCTATGAATATTTTTTAGCATTTTCAGAATATTTATCGACCGAGATTTTTATAGATAATTCTGGACAAGAATTATCTGAACCCATAATTAGTTTTATTATGGATTTTGTAGATTTTACAAGACCACAATCTTTAAGAACCTGTTTAGTAACATCTTGAGTTGAAGATATTTTTCCACTATTCAATAAAGAAATTATTCTAGAAATACTAACAGCTTCAGTTTTCACTGCATTATTGTTTGTAAAACCTTTTTTAGGCAATCTCATATGAACTGGTGTTTGGCCACCTTCAAAACCTTTAACAGAATGATGACCAGTTCTAGCTTTTTGCCCTTTAACACCTCTGCCAGAAGTTTTTCCTTTTCCAGAACCTATACCACGACCCACTCTTGTTTTGTCTTGTCTTTTAATTTTTGGAAGATGTTGTAATGTTAGAGACATATTTTATAATTTAACGATTTTAATAATATGATGAATTTTTTTTATCATACCAAGCTTACAAGAATCTATTACAGCATTGGTTTTAGATCCTATTCCTCGCAAACCAAGACCAATTAGACTACCCTTTTGTTTATCATTTAATTTAGAGCCACTCTTAGTTTGAGTAATCTCAACTTTTTTATTTAAGTATTCTTTCATAAGGATTTAATCATTTTTTTTGTCTTTATTGCCTATAACTAAATTTCTTCTCCTGATAATTTCAGAGATATCTTTAGATCTTTTTTCTGCTATAAGCTTTGGGGATGTTAGGTTTTTAAGGGCAGAAAATGTGGCAGCAACCATATTATATGGATTAGATGTTCCAACAGATTTAGCCACAACATCATTTATGCCAGCACATTCAAATATTGCCCTCATAGGACCTCCCGCAATAACACCAGTTCCAGCAGGAGCAGATCTTAAGTAAACCTTAGCAGAGCAATATCTTGCAAAAATATCGTGATGTATGGTTCTACCTTCTTTAAGAGAGATTTTTATCATTGATTTTTTAGCAACTTCATATGCTTTATTTTTAGCATCTGTAACTTCTGTTGCATTTCCTTTGCCAAAACCAACTTTACCATTTTTATCTCCAACAACAACCAAGGCAGAGAAAGACATATTTCTACCACCTTTTACAGTTTTGGATACCCTATTCACAGCTATAAGTATTTCTGTAATTTCTTGATTATTTTGCTTTGTCATCTTGTATTTATTAAATTAGAATTTAAGACCATGTTCGCGACAAGACTCGGCTAGAGCCTTAATACGACCATTATAAACATAGGCACCTTTGTCAAACACGACTGTGTCAAAACCTTTTTCTAAGCAAGATTTAGCAAAATTTTTACCAACAAGCTTGGCCTTTTCCATGCCAGTTTTAAAATTTTCGTCTTTCGCAGTAAGGGTTGAGCAAGAAGCCAAAACATTACCAGAAAGATCTAGCAATTGGGCATAGATATTTTTATTTTTTCTAGCTACAACAATGCGTGGACGACAAGATTTATTTTTGGCAACAATGTTATTTCTAACTCTGAATTTTCGTCTTTGATAATTATTAATCATATTTAAAATTATTTATTTTTTCTTACCTTCTTTTCTTAAAATTGGCTTACCAAATTTTTTAATACCTTTACCTTTATAAGGCTCTGGAGATCTAAAAGATATAATTTCGGAAGCAACTTGACCAACCAAAACTTTATCATTACCAGAAATAATAACAAGATTTGGTTTTTCTAGAACAACAGAAATACCCTTTGGCAAAACATAAAAGATATCATGACTATAACCAAGAGTAAGAATTAAGATTGATTTATCAACCGCCGTTTTATAACCAACTCCATTAACCTCGAGAGTCACTTTAAAACCAACAGACATGCCAAAAACAATATTTTTAATATTGCTTCTATCCATACCAATTTTCATTGATAATTCCGAATTTGCCTTATCAGAAACTGATAATTTTATTTGATCATCAGAACAATCAGCGACAATTCCTGAGCTGATATCGTAATTTTTTTTCAATTCACCTTTATAGAAAGTTAACTTACTATTAGACAAGGAGACTTTAATATCTTGAGGGATTTTTATTGGTAATTTTCCGATACGGGACATAAAAAATTAAATTAAAATATTTTTAAAAGAATTTCTCCACCAAGTTTATGCACTCTGGCATTATGATCGGCAAGAACACCTTTTGAAGTTGAAACAATAACTACACCCAATCCATTTTTAACTAAAGGTATATTATCTGCTTGACAATATTGTCTTCTTCCTGGTTTAGAAACAACCTCTATATTAGTAATGGCAGGAGCAGAATTATGATATTTTAAATTAATAAGAAAAACATCTATATTTTGCTCTTTTACCTTAACAAAATTTAAAATATAACCTTCTTCTTTTAAAATTTGAAGAATACTAGTTCTTAATTTTGAAACTGGAGAAGAAACATTTGCTTTACCAGCTAAATAACCGTTTTTTATTCTTGAAACAAGATCTGAAACAGAGTGATTAAAAGACATTTTACCAACTTGATTTAATTAAACCAGGAACTTGACCCCAAGAAGCAAGTTCTCTAAGTGCTATACGCGACATACCAAATTTACGTAGATTACCTCTTGCTCTACCAGTAAGTGCACATCTATTTCTAATTCTAGATTTAGAGCCATTTCTTGCGAGTTGAGATAATTTTACTTGAGCTGAAAATCTTTCAGATAAAGATAAATCTTTATTAGAAATTACAGATTTTAAACTTAGTCTTTTTTCTCTTTGAATAAGAGAAGATTTTTTTCTTTCTTCGTTTCTGCGAATTAATGATTTTTTAGCCATATGTTATTTTATAGGAAAATTTAATTTTTTTAAGAGAAATAATGATTCTTCTTTTGATTTAGAATTAGTGGCAATTGTTATATTCATACCAAAAACTTTAACAATGTTATCGAGATCAACTTCTAAAAATACACTATGTTCTTTTATGCCAAAACTATAATGATTGCTTTGATTAAAGCCTTTATGAGATAAACCTCTAAAATCTCTAATACGAGGCAATGCAATATTTACAAGACGATCTAGAAACTGATACATTTTTTTACCACGTAGCGTAACTCGACATCCGATGGGAAGATCTTTTCTTAATTTAAATGTTGAAATAGCTTTTTTAGATCTAGTCAAGACAGCTTTTTGACCAGCAATATTTGAAACTTGATTTAACAGATAAGACAATAATTTATTATCACTATCTACGGCTTTTATACCAACATTTATACTTACCATTTGCAGTTTTGGTATGGCTAATTGATTAGTATAACCAAACTTAGATTTAAACTCAGGTATAGCATTGTTATATAATTTTTCGGTAACGGTTTGCATCTTTTTAATTATATTTTATTTTCAGTTTTTTTAGAAATACGAATCTTTTTAGAAAATGGCTTTCCTTCTTTAGATTCTAAAATGAATTTTATTTTTACTGGTTTTCCATTTTCACAATGAGAAATATTGGAACGATGTATCGACTTTTCTACTTGTAAAATTTTACCAGGTTGTTGATTAGTTGGTTTTTGATGAACGGTTGCCAAGTTTATACCTTCAACGATTACTTTATCTCCAATAATTTTGATAATTTTACCTATCTTGCCTTTATCATTACCAGATATAACTATTACTTGATCATTTTTTTTAAATTTTTGCATATATTTATTATAAAACCTCCGAAGCTAAAGATGCTATTTTGAGAAAGTTTTTTTGACGAACTTCTCTTGAAACAGGACCAAAAACACGAGTAGCTAATGGCTCATTATCTTTGTTAACTAAAACAACAGCATTATCTCCAAAACTAATAAAACTACCGTCTGGTCTGACAATTTTATTTTTTGTTCTTACTATTACAGCCTTCGCAACCTGACCTTTTTTTACTAATTTGGCACCAGGTATTACCGAAGTAATAGCAACAACAATGACATCTCCTACATTTGTTATCATGTGATTTGAGCCACCCAAAACTTTTATACATCTAGCAGTTTTTGCACCAGAGTTATCGGCAACAACTAGATTGGTTTGCATTTGTATCATATTGTATATATTTTATATTAATACCCATTTTTTTAATTTAGATATTGGTTTAGAGTTTTTCATCTCAACTTCATCACCAAGAGAAACATTTTTTCCCAAAGAATCTACTAAATAATTTTTATAAATAGTGATATATTTACCGTAACGAGGGTGTTTTTTATAGGAAGTTACAGTAACTTTTATTGTATTTTTATCTATGATATTAACAACTTTTGCTTTCATATATTTATTTAACCGAATTTAGTTTGGTAAAAAGCCTTGCGACTTCTTTCTTTTTGTTTCTGTAATCTTTTATTATAACAGAATCTTTCATGGATATTTTTAATCTTGCAATAAGTAATTCTTTTTTAAGATAAGATATATTTAATAATATTGATTTTTTTTCTTCTTGATTCATAACTATATATGATTAACAATTTTAGTTTTAAAAGGCAGTTTAGAAGAGGCTTTTTGTAAAGCCGTATTGGCAGATTCGTTATCGATACCATCAATTTCAAAAACAATTCTACCAGGCTTGATTTTGGCAACGTAATATTCAACATTACCTTTACCGCTACCCATTCTAACCTCTGCTGGTTTTTGAGTTACAGGAGTATGAGGGAAAACCATAATCCATAATTTACCAGCTCTTTTCATATAGCGAGTAATAACTTTTCTAGCAGATTCGATTTGTTTAGAGTTTAGCTTAGATGGTTCTAAAGCTTTTAAGCCATAAGAACCAAATTTTAAAGAATTGCCATTGTTAGCAACACCTAATATTTTTTTGCCTCCTTTTTGAGCTTTTCTATATTTTGTTTTTGCAGGTATTAACATATGTTAGTTATCAATTATATTTGTGAAGTTGAAACCTTTTTCTTTTCAACATAACCTTTATATATCCATACTTTTACCCCTATAACACCATAGGTAGTATAAGCATTGGCAATTGCATAATCTATATTGCAACGTAA
>CANEUR010000040.1 GCA_947441875.1 Rickettsiales bacterium
CTAATCTCGATCCTCTTGCTTTAACTCCTAAACAAAATGTGGCAGAATTGCAAATTTCTCATCATCAAATTTCTCAACAAAATTTGGCAGAAAAAGTTAATTTTAACAATCAAACTATTACATTACAGCAAGCAATTGTGCATTTACAAGCTAGTTATTGCCAAAATATTGGGGCAGAATTTGCTTATATTAAATCTGCCGAACAAAAAAATTGGCTATCCCAACAACTGCAAAATCTACCAAATCAAGTTTTTAGTAAAGCTCAAAAAATTACTATCTTAGAACAAATTATACACACCGAGAGATTCGAACAATTTTTACACAAAAGGTTTCCTGGTGCTAAAAGATTTTCTATCGAAGGTGCAGATAGTGCCATTTGTGCCATCGAGCAAATTATTAAAACTTCTGCCGATCAGCAAGTTAAAAAAATCATCATCGGCATGGCTCATCGTGGCAGATTAAACACTCTAACTGGTGTAATGGCTAAGCCTTATCATCAGATGTTTGCCGAATTTCAAGGGGTTCCTGGTATTCCGCAAGAAGCTACTAAATCAGGCGATGTAAAATATCATATGGGCTATTCTAGTGTGCGAAACATCAACGGTCATCAAATTGGCTTATCTCTAGCTTTTAACCCTTCTCATCTCGAAGCGGTTAATCCTGTGGTTGCAGGAAGAATCAGGGCAAAACAAGATATTTTGCACGATTATTCTCGCAAACAAGCTCTTGCTTTGTTAATTCATGGCGATGCTGCTTTTGCTGGTCAGGGCTCTGTTGCCGAAAATTTAATAATGAACGGATTAAATGGTTATAATACTGGTGGGGTAGTTCATTTAATTATCAACAATCAAATTGGTTTTACCGCTAATCCACAAGATTCTCGTAGTACTCTTTATGCTTCTGATTTAGCCAAATCAATTGATGCTCCAATTTTTCATGTTAATGCCGATAGCCCAGAAGATGTTTGTAAAATCGCTCATCTAGCTATGCTATATCGCAAGCAATTTCAAAAAGATGTGGTCATCGATTTAATTGGCTACAGAAGATATGGCCATAACGAAGGTGATGAGCCTATGTATACTCAACCTGTAATGTATACCAAAATTAAAGATCATCCTACTCTTGAAAAAATTTATGCAGAACAACTTATTGCCGAAAAATCAATTGTAAGTGAGCAATATCAAGCTTTGGTTGCTACTTTTGAAAATCATTTGGCAAATGAATTTGAAATTGCTAAAACTTATAAACCAAGTAAAGCCGATTGGTTAGAAGGTAAATGGCAACATATCCAGCACAACTGCACCAAATTGCCACAAACCGCAGTAAATGCTAATCAGTTGCAAGAATTAATTACCAAAATCACCAAATTTCCTGCCGATTTTAATATTAATCCTAAAATAGCCAAACAACTCGAAGCCAAATTACAACTAGTAAAACAAGGCTTTGATATCGACTGGGGCACAGCAGAAGCCTTGGCTTTTGCTACTTTATTAAGCGAAGGCTTTCCAATTCGAATTACTGGGCAAGATTCTGGCAGAGGCACTTTTTCGCATCGTCATTCTATTTTACACGATATTAAAAATGCTAACAAATACAATATCTTTTCACCACTGCATAACGATATAGCTAAATACGAGGTTCACGACTCTGTTCTTTCTGAATATGCGGTTTTAGGTTTTGAATACGGGTATTCTTTGGCAATGCCAAATGCTCTTACCATTTGGGAGGCTCAATTTGGCGATTTTGCTAATGGTGCCCAAATTATTTTTGATCAATTTATTGCTTCATCCGAAGTTAAATGGCTCAGAAAATCTAATTTAGTAATGTTGCTTCCGCATGGCTTTGAAGGGCAAGGTCCAGAGCATTCTTCGGCAAGGCTTGAGCGATATTTACAAGCTTGTGCCAACAATAATTTAAGAGTTGTAAATATTACCAATCCTGCCAACTTTTTTCATGCATTAAGAGGTCAGCTACACAGCAACGATCGCAAACCTTTAGTGGTTATGTCGCCTAAATCTTTATTGCGTCATAAATTAGCGGTTTCAAATATAAGTGAATTTACCAGTAAAAACTTTTGTGCAATATTACCAGAAACTCAAAATCTCGATCATAGCAAGGTGAACCGAGTTATTTTATGTAGTGGCAAAGTTTATTACGATTTAGTCGAAGCAAGAGAAGCTAATAAAATAAGCAATGTTGCCATTATTCGCCTAGAACAACTCTATCCTTTTCCAGAGCAACAACTAGCAACAGAGCTTAAAAAATATCAACAAGCACAAATAATTTGGTGTCAAGAAGAGCCTAAAAATATGGGGGCTTGGCTTTATATTACCGAACCTCTAGAGCAAATTTTGGCAAATATTAATCATCTTACTTTACGTCCAAAATATGCGGGCAGAGTCGCTTGTGCTTCTCCTGCTACAGGTTATGGTTCTTATCATAGCAAAGAACAAAAAGCTTTAATTAACGAAGCTCTTGATTTACCTTTAATTTAATACTTTATGCAAAATAAATTCGATTTAATTGTTATTGGTGCAGGTCCTGGTGGCTATGTTGCTGCTATTAGAGCTTCACAATTAGGCTTAAAGGTTGCTATTGTGGAAAGCACTCATCTTGGTGGAATTTGCCTAAATTGGGGCTGTATTCCTACTAAAGCTTTATTAAAATGCTCAGAAGTTAATCATTTGCTGCATAATCTCGATAATTATGGTTTTACTGCCAAAGAAATTAATTTTGATTTTGAAAAAATCATTGCACGTTCACGTAATGTGGCAAAAACTTTAAGCAGCGGCATTGCATCGCTACTAAAAAAAAATAAAATAGAAGTTTTTAATGGTTTTGCAAGCTTTAAAAATAATAATCAAATCAATATTGAAAGTACAGAAGGTAATAAAACACTTGACGCGAGTTATTTTATTGTTGCCACTGGAGCAAGAGCAAGAATCATTCCAGGTTTTGAGCCAGACGATCAAATCTGGACTTACCGCCAAGCCATGACACCAGCTAAATTACCAAAATCTATTTTAGTGGTAGGCTCTGGTGCTATCGGAGTTGAGTTTGCCTCATTTTATCGACAAATGGGTAGTGAAGTTATTTTAGTTGAAATGGCAGAGCAAATTTTGCCAGTTGAAGATGTCGAAATTGCCAAGCTTGCTTCGCAAAACTTTGAAAAACAAGGAATTAAAATTCACACCAAAACTACAGTTGAAAGTATCAAAAAAAATAAACAATCTGTGGTTGCTACTCTTCAAACCGAAGGCAAGATCCAACAAATTGAGGTTGAAAAAGTCATTATGGCAGTAGGTATTGTTGCTAACACCGAAAATCTTGGTTTGCAAAATACTAAAATTAAACTAGAAAATGGGCGCATTGCTATTAATTTGCATTGTCAAACAAATGCAGAAAATATTTATGCCATAGGCGATGTAGTGGCGGGCCCTTGGTTAGCACATAAAGCTTCGCACGAAGCGGTTATTGCTGCCGAAACAATTGCAAGCAAAATAGGTAAATATAATTCTAAAAAACTCCACACACTTAATATTAGCAACATTCCGGGTTGTACTTATTCTTTTCCACAAATTGCTTCTATTGGCATTACCGAGAAAAAGGCTAAAGAATTAAACTTAAAAATAAAAATTGGTAAATTTCCTTATCAAGCAAATGGCAAAGCTATTGCCATTGGCGAAACTTTTGGTTTAATTAAAGTGCTTTTTGCCGAAGAAACTGGCGAATTATTAGGGGCTCATCTTATTGGGGCCGATGCCACCGAAATGATACAAGTTTTTGCTGTGGCAAAACAGGCCGAACTCACCGAGGCCGAATTAATGCAAACAGTTTTTGCTCACCCAACTTTAGGCGAAATGTTGCACGAAGCGGTATTATCTGCCTATGGGCAGGCAATTCATTTTTAATTGCTTTATGACTCAACTCACTCAACAAAAAACTCAAACTGGCGCTCAAATTATTGTTTCAGCCCTTATAAACGAAGGAGTTGAAACCATTTTTGGCTATCCTGGTGGAGCAATTTTGCCTTTTTACGATGCTTTATTTGTGCAAGATAAACTTAAGCATATTTTAGTGCGTCACGAACAAGCGGCAGCCCATGCCGCCGAAGGTTATGCACGATCTACTGGTAAAGTTGGGGTTATTACTGTCACTTCTGGTCCGGGAGCAACCAATGCCATCACAGGTTTAACCGATGCTTTTATGGATTCTATTCCGTTAGTTTGCATTTCTGGGCAGGTTCCTACTAGCATTATTGGTACCGATGGTTTTCAAGAAGCCGATATTACTGGGCTTACCAGATCTTGCACCAAGCATAATTATTTGGTAAAAAATATTAACGATCTTGGCTACATTATTCACGAAGCCTTTCATATTGCCAAAACGGGCAGACCAGGGCCAGTGCTAATTGATATTCCAAAAGATGTACAAAATAATCATGGGTTTTATTTAGGTAAAACTATAATTAATCGCCCTTCCTATCAATATTTAAACAATAATAATCAAAATCAACCACTTGATCACAGCAAAATTACCGAGGCAGTTAAACTGATGCTTCAAGCTAAAAAGCCAATTTTTTACACTGGTGGTGGGCTGATTAATTCAGGCGAAGAAGCTTGTCAATTGCTTTTTGATCTAGTATTAGCAACAGGTTTTCCTATTACTAGCACTTTAATGGGCCTAGGAGCTTTTCCTGCAAACAATAGTCAGTTTTTAGGAATGCTTGGTATGCATGGCACCTACGAGGCCAATATGGCAATGCATCAGTGCGACTTACTAATTAACATAGGAGCAAGGTTTGATGATAGAGTCACAGGCAAGGTTTCGGCATTTTCGCCTCATTCTCAAAAAATACATCTCGATATCGATGATTGCTCAATAAATAAAATCATTAATGTTGATGTTGCTATTATTGCCGATGCTAAAGTTGGCTTGCAAGCAATGCTTACACAATGGCAAAAACAAGCAACAACAAAACCAAACATCAGTTCTTGGTGGCAACAAATTAACGAGTGGCAAAGCATCAAGTCGCTTTCTTATCAAAATAGCGATACCACTATTAAGCCAGAATATGCCCTTGAATGTTTAAACAAGCTCACTTTAAGCCAAGAGCCTTTTGTTTCAACCGATGTTGGGCAACATCAAATGTGGACTGCCCAATATATTTCTTTTAATAAGCCTAAAAAATGGCTCACCTCTGGTGGTTTAGGCACTATGGGTTATGGTTTGCCAGCGGCGGTGGGGGCGCAAATTGCTAATCCTGGCAGTTTAGTTTTATGTGTGAGTGGTGATGCTAGTTTTCTTATGAATATGCAAGAGCTTTCTACTGTTAAGCAATATAATTTGCCAGTAAAAATTATCATCATCAATAACCAATACATGGGTATGGTAAGGCAGTGGCAAGAGCTAGTTTATGGTAGCCGTGAAAGTCAATCTTACACTCATTCTTTACCAAATTTTGTCAAGCTTGCCGAGAGTTTTGGTATTTTGGGTTTAGAGTGCTCCGATCCTGCAAAACTCAATGAAATGTTTATCAAAATGCTTCAACATCAAGGGCCTGTGCTATTTAATTGCTTGGTTGAGGCTAGCGAAAATGTATTTCCCATGATTCCCGCTGGTTCGGCTCACAATGAAATTTTGTTAGGTAGTCAAGCCAAGCAATATATTACCAAAGATTTTAATGCTGTTTAGTTATGTCTGATATCATCAAAAACCACATTATCAATATTATCATAGATAACGAATTTGGGGCTTTAGCAAGAGTTATTGAGCTTTTTTCGGCAAGAGGCTATAATATTGAAACCTTATCAGTTGCTCCAATTTCTGGCAAGCAAAATGTTTCGGTTATTACCATTACCACCAATTGCAACTCTAAAACTATTGCTTTAATTTGCAAACTTTTACAACGCATTGTGCCAGTTCACACTGCAAAACAACTTGGCGATCATCATATTAGTCAAGAATTAGTATTATTAAAAATTGCCGAATCTCCTTTATTTATCGAAGATATTTTACAACATAACACCACCTGTCGTTGGCGCATTATTAATCCGCAAGCTTCAAAATCAGAAGCCAATCTCGAATTAATTGGCGATAGCCATAATATTAACCAAATAATTGAGCTTTTTGCTAGCCATAAAATTATCAGCATTGCCAAAAGTGGCTTGGTTGCAATTGATCTATGAATAAAGCTACTATCTGCCTAGCCATCGAAACATCATGCGATGAAACCGCTGTAGCAATTGTTGATAGTCATAAAAATATTTTAGCAAATATCATAAAATCACAAATTGATTTACATCAAGTTTATGGCGGAGTTGTGCCAGAAATTGCCGCCAGAGCTCATCTTGATATTATCAGTAGCCTTGTGCTTTTAGCTTTAAAAAAGGCAAATTTAAATTTAGCAGAGATTGATTTTTTCTCTGCTACTTGTGGCCCTGGCTTGGTTGGTGGCTTAATTGTAGGCATTACAGTGGCAAAAACACTTTCTTCTTTGGCTGGCAAGCCTTTTGTGGCGGTAAATCATTTGATAGGTCATGCTCTTACTGCCCAGCTTACTAATTCAGTTTCTTTTCCGTATTTGCTTTTGCTTATTTCGGGCGGGCATTGTCAAATTTTGCTTGTTGAAAATATTGATAGTTTTATATTGCTTGGGCAAACTATCGACGATTCTTTGGGCGAATGCTTTGATAAAGTGGCAAAAATGCTTAATTTACCTTATCCTGGTGGGCCAATTATTGAAAAACTCGCTCAAAATGGCAATAAAACCGCTTTTAAATTTGCTTTGCCTTTAATTAGCAAAAAAAATCATCAACATTTATATAATTTTTCTTTTTCTGGCTTAAAAACCGCTGTGCGATTGCAAATTGAAAAACTCCAACCGCTTACTCAACAAAATATTTGCGATATTTCGGCATCTTTTCAAGAAGCGGTGGTAAAAATTATGTTAAATCGTTTGCAAAATGTTTTACAACATCCTAAAATTTCACCTTTACTTGCCAACAACAGTTTATCGCAAATTGTTTTGGCGGGTGGAGTGGCGGCCAATCAATATATTTTAGGCTCTTTGCAACAATGGGCAAAAAATTATCAATTTAATGTAATTGCTCCGCCAATTAATTTATGCACCGATAATGCGGTAATGATAGCTTGGGCTGCTTTGCAAAAATTTTTGTCTGGCAAAACAGACGATCTTGGCTTTGCCGTAAAACCGCACTGGCCCTTAAGTTTTTCTTTTTAAGTTTTTCTTCTTGAGATTAAAAATAAAATATCATTTAGATTGCAACAAAACACACCAAAATAAAATCATGACAAATTCTAATAAACTCAAATTTATCGATCTTTTTGCTGGCATAGGGGGTTTTCATATAGCATTTCATAATGCTGGATGCGAATGTGTTTTTGCTTGCGAAATAGATAAATTCGCTAGATCAACTTATCATCATAATTTTTTTAAAATATCGCCACAATTATTTTTAAGTAATAATTTTTTTGAAGATATTCAAAAAATTAAAACAGAACAAATTCCTGATTTCGATATTTTATGTGCAGGCTTTCCTTGTCAACCTTTTTCGCAAATTGGTTTTAAAAACGGTTTTTTAGAAACAAGAGAAAACAGAGGGAATATGTTTTTTGAAATTGCTAAAATATTGCAAATAAAGAAACCAAAAGCATTTTTTTTAGAAAATGTGCGCAATCTAGAAAAACATGATAATGGCAAAACTTTTAATATCATAAAAACCACAATTAAAAATTTAGGATATTCTTTTCATTATAAAATAATTAGAGCATCAGATTATGGGCTGCCTCAACATAGACCGCGATTATTTATGGTTGGATTCAAAGATGAAGCCAATGTGTATAGCAACTTTACCTTTCCTACAAAAATTTCATTAAAATACACTATGTCGAATATTTTTAACGGCAAATGTGATAAAGATATAGGTTTCACACTTAGAGTTGGTGGTAGAGGCAGTAAAATAGAAGATAGAAGAAATTGGGAATTTTATAAAGTCAACAATGAAATTAAAAGAATAACCTCAAAAGAAGGAAAATTAATGCAAGGATTTCCAAATGATTTTGAATTTCCAGTATCAGAAATTCAAGCAATGAAACAACTCGGAAATTCTGTAGCAATATCTACGGTTGAAACAGTAGCAAAGCAGATAGTAGAATATATAATACCATTTCCACAAATAAATACCACATTCTAACTTCATCTTTTTGGTTAAAAAGCTGTCGTTGCGACAGCACGACTGAATATAATCATGTCGTTGCGATAGCACGACTGAATATAATCATGTCGTTGCGATAGCACGACTGAATATAA
>CANEUR010000041.1 GCA_947441875.1 Rickettsiales bacterium
AATACCATATTTACCATTTTTGATATAAATTTCAGCTATTTTTAGCTTAATATGTTTAATATGAGGGCTAAAAATAGCTAAAATTTCTTACGTGAAAACATAATAAATAAAGTAAAATATAATTAGTGGCACAACAGTTCCTAAATAATGAATAATCGGGGGGTTTTATCAAGAAAGTTAAAATCACAAAACCATTTGGCAGAGATGTTATTTTTAAAATATTCTTCTAGTTTTCTATCGCTTAAATCTTCTATAAATTGGAGCAGTAATGGCAAAATAACTTAAAGATGCCATAACTTTTGTTATCTGCACAAAGAGAATCTTCTAGTTGTGATAATTATTTTTTAGTTGAAGATAAATCTCATAGTTTTTTAAATTTACGATATTGATGATTTTGATCAACTAAACTATTGATAGTTATAAACTCTACTTGATAAAAAAACATATTTTTATTTTTATAATATTTTGCCTAAAAAATGCTATTTTTTAAAAAATGGATGCAACAGTGCCATAATGCAATATTTAGGCAAAATATTGCATTATGAGATGTGATTGGCATAAGAGCTATTGCAACAGTGCCTTTAGTTAATACATTAAGTCTCAAAATGTTTCTGATGCAATAAAAAGCTATTATAACCAAATAATAAAAATACTTGAAAATTAAAAATAAATATATTAATATCGATACATTTCGGCCCAACTGGTGAGAATAAATTCTTTTGATTCGTTACAACAGCAAACATGAGAAAACACTAGGTAGTAAGGTTATATTAATTTTTAAAAAATAATTAAAAAGATGGTAAATGATATAAAACTTCCAATCGCTAATAATCAGGCTGGAAATTATCAAGCATTTAAAAAAATAGGTAATTTATTATTTATTGCAGGACAAACTTGCAGAGAAGATGATAAAATGAAATTTACTGGTAAAGTTGGGCAAGATTTAGATTTAGAAAAATCTAAAGAAGCATCAAAATTATGTGCTTTAAATATTTTATCGCAAGTTAAAATTGCTTGCGATGGCGATTTATCAAAAATTAAATCATGCATCAGACTCAATATTTTTATTAATTGCAATAATGATTTTATAGATCATGTAAAGGTAGCTAACGAAGCATCAAATTTAATGATTGAAGTTTTTGGTGAAAATGGTAAACATACCAGAACTTCTGTTGGTGTTTGTAGTCTTCCATCTGATAGTGCTGTAGAAATAGATGCGATTTTTGAAATTTAACCATCAATAATTATGAGTATTAAATCTTTTAAAATATTAAACCCCCTAGAGGTAGAATTGGCACATAAAAGAATATCTGGTTATATACACAAAACACCTCTTATTTCTTCGGTAATTCTCAATAATTTTCTTGGTCACGAAATTATATTTAAAACTGAATCTCTGCAAAAAATTGGAGCTTTTAAAATAAGAGGAGCTCTTAATGCTTTACTTTCTTTAAAAGAACAAAACATTTTGCCACAAGAAGTGGTTGCTTTTAGCTCTGGAAACCATGCTCAAGCTGTTGCTTTTGCCGGAAAGCTTTTAAATGTAAAAACCACAATTATTTTACCATCTTTTACCTCTCCTATCAAGCAACAAGCCACCAAATATTATGGAGCAGAAGTAATAAACACATCAACCAGAAAAGAAGCAGAAGAAAAAACTGCCGAAATAGCAAAAAGAGGTGCTTTTTTTATTCATCCTTTTGATAACGATGAAGTTATTACAGGTCAAGGAACATCTTGCTATGAGGCCTTAAAAGATGGTGTTAATCCAGATGCAATTTTTGCAACATGTGGTGGTGGAGGTTGGCTTTCTGGAACATTTTTAGCAAAAAAATTATTAGCACCAAATATAAAAGTTTTTGGTGCCGAACCATTGCAGGCAAATGATGCAACGCAATCATATTTTGCTAAAAAAATTATCACTTTTACAGATTCTCCACCAACAATTGCCGATGGAGCAAGGGCTCCTGCTGTATCGGAAAGAACTTTTTATTATTTACAACAACTAGATGGTTTTTTTGAAATTCCAGAAAATGAAATAATATATTGGACACAATGGTTGATGCATCTTCTTAAAATAACCGTAGAACCAACATCGGCAGTTGCAATGGCAGGAGCTTTTCAGTGGTTAAAAACCCAAAAAATAAAAAAGAAAGTGCTAGTTTTATTATCTGGAGGCAATGTTTCTCCTGAAACATATCAAAAAATTTGGCAGAAAAATTGGCTTGAAAAATTACCAAATTTTAGTGTTTATAATGCCTTTTAAGATATTATATTTGGTATGTTTAGTATTATTTTTGCGAATGCTTGATTAAGCATTTTTTATCATAGAATAATAAAAGCTAGTTGTTAATTTTATGCCAAAAATGTTGTAGTTTAGCCAAGTATTCGTTGGGATCTTTGATGGTTACAAAAGAATTTTGGCTGGTAAAAATTTTATCGTACAAACGAGTAAGGTAAAAACGGCAACTGGCCGCTATTTTAGCAATTGGTAAAAAATCAAGCTCTGCTTGGCTAAATTTTTTTATTTGTTGATAGCCTGCAAGTAAGGCTAAATATTTTTGCTGGTTAAAAGTGGTTTTATCAAAGCACCAAGCATTAACAACAATAGCAAAATCGTATATTGCCAAATCGTTGCCAGCAAAATAAAAATCAATAATGCCAGATAAATTTTGTTGCTCATCAAAAAACACATTATCAGGAAATAAATCGAGATGGCAAGCCATATTTGGCAGGTTGCTTTGCCAATTTTGTTGTAAAAAATCAAGTACTTGCCAAGTAAAATGAGCAGAATCGCCAACTTTTAGAGAAAATTTACTAAAAAACTTGTCAAAACATAGGCAACTCAAATCGTTACTTCTTGTTTGCTGAAAATCAATGGTGGCAAGGTGCATTTTAGCTAGAGTTTGCCCAACTTGCTGGCAATGATTAGTGGTGATGTTGTAATAATAGCCATCAAAATCTGGGTTTAGTGTTTTGCCTGCCAAAAAACTTACAATTGCAGATGGTTTATTGTTTAAATAAGTGATATTTTGTTGTTGATTGTTAAGAACTGGCTTTGGACAAGAAATATTTTTGCTTGCCAAATGTTGTTTGAGATTTAAAAAAAACGGTAATTCTTGCGGTTTGATTCGGCTTTCAAAAATGGTAAAAATATATTTACCGCTTGTGGTTTTGATAATAAAATTAGAGTTATCGATGCCTTGTAAAATTTCGCTAAAATCAAGTAAATTGCCTATGGAATAATTTTTTAAGTGCAAATTTAACTCTTCTGTGGTTATTTTAGTGTGAACTGCCATAAATTTTGCTTATTTTCTTGCTTATTTTTTTAGCGGTTTGCCATAAAGCTCAAGCTTGTGGCCAATTAGCTCAAAGCCCATTTTTTTGGCGATTTCGGTTTTTAATTTTTCTAGTTCGGCATTAAAAAATTCGTGCACTTCGTTGGTGGTAATATCAATTAAATGATCGTGATGATCTTCTTCAAGTGCTTCGTAGCGAGATTTGCCTTTGCCTAAAAAATCGTGCCGAGCAATTAGGCCAAGATCTTCAAACATTTTTACTGCTCGATACACAGTGGCAATGCCGATTTTTTGGTTAATTAAATAGGCTTTACGATAAAGCTCTTCTACATCTGGATGATCGGTGCTTTCAGAGATTATTTGGGCAATAATTTTACGATGGTTAGTGAGTTTAATATTTTTTTTTAAACAAATTTCTATTAAATTTGGCATAAAAAGTGCAATTTTTGATTAGTATTTTATTTTTGTTTATTTTATAATATTACTTTTTAAAATGATATCTTTTTTTAATCAACTTTGTTTATAGGTTAGTTTATGTCAAAAAAACTCATTCTTCAGCCTAGCATTTGCTTTACTTTTGATGATGTGCTATTAAAACCAGATTTTTCTAATGTTTTACCAGCTTCTGCTAATACCAAAACCAAAATAACTAATAATATTAGTTTAGAAATTCCTATTATTTCGGCCGCCATGGATACCGTCACTGAAAGCAGATTGGCTATTGCCATGGCGCAAAATGGTGGCATTGGTTGTATTCATAAAAACTTTACCATAAAAGAGCAAGCCGAAGAAGTGAGAAAAGTTAAACGTTTTGAGTCTGGCATGGTTTTAAACCCAGTAACTATCAGTCATAACGCCACTTTACTTGATGCTTTAGAATTAATGAAAGAACATAATATTTCCGGTATTCCTGTGGTGCAAGAAAACACACAAAAATTAGTTGGCATTCTTACTAACCGCGATGTGCGTTTTGCCACCGACAAAAAACAGCTCATTTCACAATTAATGACCTCGCAAAATCTAGTAACCGCCAACATCGATATTGGTAAAAACGAAGCAAGGGCTTTACTGCATAAACATAAAATTGAAAGAATTATTATTACCGATAAAAATAACAACTGCATTGGTTTAATGACAGGTAAAGATCTAGAAAAAACCAAGCAATTTCCATTTGCCTCTAAAGATAAAAAAGGGCAGTTATTAGTGGCGGCCGCCACTTCGGTAGGCAAAGAAGGTTTAAAAAGAGCAGAGCATTTAATTGATGCCAAGGCCGACATCATTATTATTGATACCGCTCATGGGCATTCGCAAGGAGTGCTTGATACTTTAAAAGACTTAAAAAAACTTTATCCAAAACAAGATGTTATTGCAGGCAATATCGCTACTGCCGAAGCTGCCAAGGCTTTAATTGATGCTGGAGCAAATGCTGTAAAAGTTGGCATTGGCCCTGGTTCAATATGCACTACTCGGGTTGTTGCCGGAGTTGGTGTGCCACAACTTTCGGCTTTGCTTGATGTTTATTCTTACTGCTCTAAACATGATATTCCTGTAATTTCTGATGGCGGTATTCGTTTTTCTGGCGATTTAGCCAAGGCAATTGCTGCAGGTGCTAGTATGGTGATGCTGGGCGGTTTGCTTGCTGGCACCGAAGAAACACCAGGTGAAATCGTTTTATTTAAAGGTCGATCTTATAAAGTTTATAGAGGCATGGGTTCTATTTCAGCTATGGCAAAAGGCTCGGCCGATCGTTATTTTCAGCAAGATGTTGCCGATAAATTAAAACTAGTACCAGAAGGGGTTGAGGGTAGGGTGCCTTATAAAGGGCCAGTTGCCGATGTTTTACATCAGTTGGTTGGCGGTTTGAAAGCGGCCATGGGTTATACAGGTAATGCTAATATTGAAGCAATGCAACAAAACTGCACTTTTGTGCAAATTACTAATTCTGGGCTAAAAGAATCGCACCCGCATTCTATCACTATTACCTCTGAAGCTCCAAATTACACAACTGAACATTAATTTTTATGCAACAAAATTTTTATCTTACTTCTGCCTTACCGCCTTATGTTTTTGCTTCTATTTATCAGCTAAAAAATCAAGCACGCAACAATGGTTTAGAAATAATAGATTTTGGCATGGGCAACCCCGATTCTGCACCGCCAACTCATATAATGGAAGAGTTGGCAATGTTAAGTAAAGATCCTAAACTTTATGGCTATTCGGTTACAGGTGGTATTGAAATTTTAAAAAGAGCTATTGTTGATTATTATCAAAAACGTTTTGATGTAAGCCTAAATTACCAAACTCAAGCTTTGGTAACCATTGGAGCAAAAGAAGGTATTGCTTCTTTGGCAACCGCTATTGGCGATAGCAATAACTATATTTGTGTTCCTTCTCCTTCGTATCCTATTCATACTTTTGCTTTTACTATTGCCAAGGTAAAAACTATGCCTATCAATGCTTTATCTGCTGACGAATTTTTGCAAAAATTTGTGCATTTAGTTGAAAGCTCCAGCCAAAAACCGCAAGCAGTGATTGTGAGCTATCCGTGCAACCCTACCACCGAAATTGTTGATTTGGCTTTTTATCAAGAGTTGGTAGATTTTTGTAAAAAACATCAAATTTATATTATCTCCGATATTGCTTATTGTGAGCTATATTTTAAGCCAGAGCATAAGCCAAATTCTATTTTAGAAGCAAAAGGCGCTATCGATATTGCCATTGAGTTTTCTTCGGTTTCAAAATCTTATTCTATGGCTGGTGCTAGAGTTGGTTTTGCGGTTGGCAACGAAAACTTGGTTTCTGCTTTGTATAAAATTAAATCTTATCTCGATTACGGCTCTTTTTCGCCATTGCAAATTGTGGCAGCCTCGGCTTTATCTAGCAAAAGCGACCAATATTTAGCCGATCTTCGCTTGCTTTACCAGCAAAGAGGTGAGTTTTTTGTTAATTTATTTGCCAAAGAATTAGGTTGGAATATCGAAAAACCTAGAGCTAGTATGTTTGCTTGGGCAAAAATACCGCCAAAATTTGCTCATCTAAATTCTTTTGAATTTTGCAAAGAAATGATACTTTCTTATGGAGTGGCAATGTCGCCAGGTAGTTCATTTGGTTCAAACGGCGAGGGTTATGTGAGGTTTTCGATGATACGCACCCAAGCCGAAATGGTGCTAGCAACCCAAAGGCTAAAAACCGCTTTTTTATAAAGAGAAAAAAAATATTTAAATTTATATGTTTAAAACTTTATAGATATGGTCATGCCATGTTTATAAAGTTTTAAAAACTAATTTGCAATTTAAATTTATATGTTTAAAATTTTATAGGTATGGTTATGCCATATCTATAAAATTTTAAAAACTAAAAATATAAGAAATATTTATGAGAACAACTTTATATACACAAGAAGACATAGAACAAATTAAACAACAATATTTACCATTCTTGAAACAACGCTACAAGAACGGTGATTTTGCATGCGAAATTCATGATGTATTAAAAAACGATCAAAAATTTTTGTTAGAGGCGTTACAGATGTATCCCACATCTCCAACATCTACGACTGTTTTACACTATGCATCCGAAAACTTAAAAAAAGATAAAGAATTTATTTTAAAAGCAGTAGAGATAGATGGTGTTGCTTTACAATATGCATCCGAAGAATTAAAAAACGATAAAGAATTTATTAGTGAAATAATTAGAAGTTATGGTACAGAACCTTTTTTAAAAGCAGCAAACATAAGTGTTGATGTTTTAAAATATTTACCAGACGCAGTAAAACAAGATAAAGAATTTTTTTTAAAAGCAGTAGAGATAACTGGTGCTGCTTTGCAATATGCATCCGACGACTTAAAAAACGATAAAGAATTTGTTTCACAAATAATTAAGAAAAGTGTTTTAGCTTTAAAATATATATCCAACGAATTAAAAGAAGATAAAGAATTTGTTTTACAAATAATCAAGAACAGTGTTTTAGCTTTAAAAGATATACCTAACGACTTAAAAAAAGATCAAAAGCTATTTGTAAAAGAATTAAAACAGCATTTTTTTGCTCTAGAATGTTTACCTGAAAAATTAAAACAAGATAAGGAATTCATGTTAGAAATGATGGCTATAGAACCTAAATCTTTCCATCATGCATCCAAAGATTTACAACAAGATACAGATTTACAGCGTTTGTTTCTAGAATTGCGTTCTACAACAATATTATTTCCAGTAGAAAACGAAGTAGGCTTACCAGAAACTTCACTTAATCGAGGTGGTAATCAACCTTCTTCTAGTGGGCCTTCATATTCGCCTGCTACTGGATCTGTACCTGCTCAACCGCTTCAACAATCAGGTGCGGCACAATCATTGCAAACTTAATAATTCTTTAAATTTTAATTTTTAGTTTAAAACCTTGATTTATCTATATGAACCAATGGTTTTAAACTAAATTTAAAATTAAAACTATTTTGTTTTTTGATTATTTAAAGATGGGAAATGGTATTAATTAAAAATCTAAACTAGCATATTTCGTTGATTTGTTTGATGATCTCAATGGTTTTGGTGATGGTTTTGATGATGTTGCTGATGGCTTTAACCTCTGCTAAATTGATGGTTTGTTGGTGGCGATCTTTTAAATATTTATCTAAAACCACATAACCGCCAATTTTAAAACCATAAACCGCAGGCGAAACCGAGTTAAAATAACAATCTTTGTTAATTAAAGTTTTTGTTCTGCTGGTAAATATTTGAGCTTTTTTCTATAAAATAAATTTGGAAGTCTTGTTATGTATTTTACTAAAATAATTCTAATAATATTTTAATTTATCTGTTATTTTGCCACGAAAAATCCAATAAGAAAAAATTGTATAAGCAATAATGAAAGGCAATATAATAATTGTACCAATAAAAATTATTAATAAAGATTTATGGCTAATTTCAGTATCTTGAATTAAGATTTTTTCTGGCACAATAAATGGATAAAAACTATAAGCAATTCCTAAAAAAC
>CANEUR010000042.1 GCA_947441875.1 Rickettsiales bacterium
AATTCGGAAGCAATAAAAATATTTGTGTTAAAAATGCCTTTGGCAATTACCCCTTGTTTTTCTTTAAATAAATCAGGCAATATGCCTTTGTATGAAATAATAAGCTCTTCTAAATTATCGGTAATAATAAATTTAGTGTTTAAACTATCAAGCTTCACTACTGAATTTAATTTAACCAATCCCCCAACTCTAATAATTTTTTGCGGTTTTAATTGTTGAGTATTGTAAGCCTGCCAAAATTCGGTTGGAGCATAAAAAAATAATAGATTTTGTTGAAAATTATTGATAATAAACCATAAAGAAAACAAAGACATCAAAAAAACCCCTGTAACAAAAAATAACCTGTGTTGTTTATGGTTTATTTTGTTTTTTTTCTGGTGTTTTACCATAAAGCTTTTGATAATATTTTTTTTCTAAGGCAAAATAGGTAATTACTGATTTTATTAAAGTAATCAGGAGAATAAAAGAAGTAATTAAATAAGAGCTAAAAACAAATAAAGAATAATCTTTCATATTTTATACATCGAGATTAACAACTTTTAAGGCATTTTCTTGAATAAATTCTCTTCTGGGCTCAACAACATTGCCCATTAAAATAGAAAATGTTTCATCGGCTTCGTCGAACTGTTCTATTTTCACTTGTAATAAAGTGCGATTTGTAGGGTCGAGAGTTGTTTCCCAAAGTTGTTCGGCATTCATTTCGCCTAAACCCTTGAATCGTTGAATTACCACTCCTTTTTTACCAATTTCTTCGATTGTGTGCCACATTTGGAGTGGGCTTATAATAGAGAATTCTTCGTCGTTTCGCACAAATTTATTATTGTTATTTAAAAATGATGGGCAAATATATTGGGAAAGTTGTGCCAGACCAATTATTTCTGGCATTTCAAAGTGATGATTTTTTAGTAAAAATTCGGTAGTTACACCTCTCTCTTGTTTACTTATAACTAAATTTTGTTCGTTGCAAGAAATTTGATAATTATCGCTACCAGTATTATAAAAAAATTGTTTAATATTGTTTAGATATTCTGAATTTTCAATAAGATCTGGTAAATTTTTATTAAAAACCCCAGCTAAAGCTAATTTTTCAGATATTTGTAACGGAATAATTCGAGAAATATCGTATAATAATTTACAAAATTTAGAAAGTTTGGTGATAAAATCTTGTAAATCAATTCCTGCTCTATCGCCAATGCTTGATTTAAATACTGCATTATTACAGGCATTGTGTATGATATGGTTTTGTAAAGCTAATTCATTTTTTAAATAAACCTCGCTACTGCCTTTTTTGAGTTTGTATAATGGTGGCTGAGCAATGTATAAATAGCCTAACTCAATGAGTTTTGGCATATGGCGAAAGAAAAAAGTAAGTAACAATGTGCGAATATGAGAACCATCGACATCGGCATCGGCCATAATAATAATTTTGTGATAACGAATTTTATTAGCATCGAAATCGTCGTTACCAATACCTCCGCCTAATGCAGTGATGATGGTGCCAACCTCGGCAGAAGAAAGCATTTTATCGAATCTGGCTCGTTCTACATTAAGAATTTTACCACGAATTGGCAATATTGCTTGAAATTTGCGATTTCGCCCAGATTTTGCCGAGCCGCCCGCTGAATTGCCTTCAACAATAAATATTTCACTTAGGGCAGGATCTTTTTCTTGGCAATCGGCTAATTTGCCTGGTAAACTAGAAATTTCGAGAGCTGATTTTCGACGTGTGAGTTCACGAGCTTTTCTTGCCGCTTCTCGAGCTTGAGCAGCTTCTATTGCTTTACTAACAATTGCTTTTGCTTCATTGGGTTTTTCTTCAAAAATTTGAGCAAGTTTATCGTTAATACAAGATTCTACAAAGGCTTTTACTTCTGAAGATACAAGTTTATCTTTGGTTTGAGAAGAAAATTTAGGATCTGGCACTTTTACCGAAAGCACTGCGGTTAAGCCTTCACGTATATCTTCGCCAGATAAAATGATTTTATCTTTTTTAAAGAGCTTGCTGTTGGATGCATAATTATTAATGGTGCGTGTGAGAGCGGCTTTCATGCCAGCAAGGTGAGTTCCGCCATCTCTTTGCCTAATATTGTTGGTAAAGCACAAAACATTTTCGTGGTAGCTGTCGTTCCATTGCATTGAAAGTTCTAAGCTAATACCTGTGGTTTTATCGGCAGAGTTAATGGTTATAGTTGGGTGTAAGGCATTTTTGCTTTTATCAAGAAAATGTACATAAGCCTCAACTCCGCCCTGATAAAACAATAAAATTTCTTTATTTTCAGAACCGCGTAAATCTTGTAAAATAATTTTTACTCCTGAGTTTAAAAAAGATAATTCGCGAAGCCTTTGCTCTAGGGTAGCATAATTAAATTCTAAAACATTGCTAAAAATTTTATTCGATGGAAAAAAAGTTACTTGGGTGCCTTTTTTGTTAATGTTCTCGGCAATAATTTTGAGTGGAGCAACTGCTTCACCATTATGAAACCTCATAAAATATTCTTTACCTTCTCGCCAAATAGAAAGCTCAAGCCAATCAGATAATGCATTAACCACTGAAACCCCAACACCATGCAAACCGCCAGAAACTTTATAGGAGTTTTGATCAAACTTGCCACCAGCATGGAGCTGAGTCATGATAACTTCGGCGGCCGAAACCCCCTCTTCTTTGTGTATATCAACAGGAATGCCTCTACCGTTATCGCAAACTGTAACTGAACCATTAGCATTTAAAACTACCAAAACTTCGTTGCAATGCCCAGCTAAAGCTTCATCGATAGCATTATCAACAACTTCGTAGACCATATGATGCAAACCACTGCCATCATCGGTATCGCCAATATACATGCCTGGTCTTTTTTTTACAGCTTCAAGACCTTTTAAAACCTTAATAGAATCGGCACTGTATTGGTTTAGAGAAGAGGTTTCATTAGGCATAATTTTTAATTAAATGGTGTTTTGTAGGTAACTAATTTTCTAGTCAATATATTTTAACCAACAAAAACTAAAAAGCAAATTGTTTTTTTGGTAATATTTTAGTAAGCGCAACAGTCTTAATTTAGCTTCGCAAATCGGCATTGCTGTTTAAATCGATATTTAAAATCATGCCAAAGCCAATCATCATAGAGCCAATAATTGTGCCACCATAAGAAACAAAAGGTAACGGAGCCCCTACCACAGGCAATAAGCCCATCACCATACCAATATTAATAAACATATGCACAAAAAAAATGTTTATTACTCCCATAACTAAAAGTCTGCCGAATTCGTGCTTAGTTTTTAAAGCAATATTAATGCAAATACCAATAATAGCACAATAAACAATAATTGTGCCAACCCCACCTAAAAAACCCAACTCTTCGGTAAGCATTGTAAAAATAAAATCAGTTTGTTTTTCTGGTAAAAAATCGAGTTGACCTTGAGTGCCATTTAACAAGCCTTTACCAAACATTCCGCCAGAACCAATGGCGATTTTAGATTGAATAATATTGTAACCGCTACCTAAAGGATTACGACTAGGATCAAGAAATATAAGTATTCGTTCTTTTTGGTAAGTGTGTAGTAAAAAATGCCAAGCAAAAGGAATGGTTAGCAAAACTACCACTCCTGCCGAAATAAACTTCCACATTTTTACACCTGCTAAAAACAAAACCGAAATTCCTACCATAACCAAGATAGTAGCGGTACCCAAATCTGGTTGATGAAAAATAAAGGCTGCTGGCACTAAAATGAGTAATAAAGGCATAATTACAAACTGAATTTTACCAATATTTTTAGCATCGGTGTTGTAAAAATAGCGAGCCAAGGCAAACACAGTGCAAACCTTCATTAATTCAGAAGGTTGTATTTTAAGAGGGCCTAAACGAATCCATCTGGTTGCTCCCATGGCATTATGGCTTAATTGCTCCATAATATCAACAGTAATTACCATTGCCAAAGCAAGAGCATAAAACCAATAAGAAGCTTTAAACCAGATTTTAATATCGGTAATGGCAATTAGAATCATTAGCGGAAAAAATAAACAAAAAAAGCCTATTTGTCGAATTGGCCACGGATAAAACGAGCCACCAGCAGCCGAATAAAGCACCACAAAGCCAATAAAAGCCAATGTAGTAATTAAAGCAACTAAAAGCCAGTTTAGGTTTTCTAGTTTTTGTAAAACCGACATTTTTTCTTGATTAAGAGAGGCCATAGAGATGCTTAGATAAAAAAAATAAACCAAGTATGAAATTTTACTTGATTAAAAATAAAATATTATTAAAGTTGTTTTAGTTTTTGTAAAGAAAAATTTAACATCATATAATGTCTAACGATCAAAATTATAAAAAAGTTAAAACATGGTATTCTAATCGTTATCAAACTGTTTTTATACAGAGAAACATTTTGTTTTTATTATCTCTTATATCTATATTATCGGTAGCGGTTGCCGTAATGTTTGTTAAGCAAGTTTTGTCGTCAAAAACTCTTGAGCCTTATGTAATAGAGCTCGATAAATCAACTGGCATGACCAAGCTTTTACAACAACCTAATAATAATAATTTAGGTGCGCCAATTGCTGGTTCTGGTAATGAGTTTAGTTCTCTTGAAAAATATTTTTTAAACGAATTTGTGCATGCTTATTTTAGCTTTGATAAAGCTTCTTATGTGCAAAAAAAAGAAAAAATTCGCCTATTTTCTACTCCCAATATTAATTCTGGATTCTTATCAAAAGTGAATCCCGAAACCTTTAAAGAAGGCACTATCGAGGTAAGAGTTAAGAGTGTTGTTAAACAATCTGCAAATAAAGCTGTTCTTACCGTTATTAAGCAGGTAAATAACATACCAAATACTCCTTCTGGTAAAAAAATTGAAGAAGTTACTATTGATTTTAATTTTTATCCAGATGATAAAATATTCACCCCAGAAGAACGATTAATCAACCCATTGGGTTTTGAAGTTTCTGCTCTCGAAACCAAAGAAAAATTATATGAAGAATAATTTTAACAAAAACTTATTTATTAATTTTTGCTACAAAGTTTTGGTAAAAGTTTTTTTAATGTTTTTTGCCCTAGTTAGTTTTACTTTTGCCCAAACTCCTATTACCACCGATTCGCGTATTCGTACTTTAGTTTATAATCCAAACGAAGTTTATGAGTTAAAATTTTATTATAATTATCAATCCTTCATTGAATTTGCCGAAGACGAAGAAATTGAAACCATCTCTATTGGCGAATCATTTGCTTGGAGACTCACCCCATCTGGCAAAAGATTGTTTATTAGGCCTTTGGCAGTGGCAGCTCATACCAATGTTACCATCATTAGTAATAAACGCACCTATCATTTCGATATTCGCTCCGACGAATACACTGGCAAAGCCGATGAAGATTTAGTTTATACTGTGCGGTTTTTTTATCCACAAATTGGGCAATCTTTACCAATGCCACCACAACTCGCTTTACCAAATGTGGCAGTAAAAATACCAGCTCCTGTGCCAACAATTGCTCCTGCTCCTGTTGTTTTGCCTCCTGCTGATAATAGTCAAAATCCTAGAATCAGAATAGACGAGCCGTTGCCAGGTGTAATTGAGCGAAATCCAGAAAATAACGAACTAAACTTCGATTATAGTTTTGCAGGCAGTGCCGAAAACATTATGCCAACCAAGGTTTTTGATAATGGCATAGAAACCAGCTTTCAATTTACCAACGATAATTCAGTAATACCAACAATCAGCTCTGTTGATGTTTCTGGTAAAGAAACTCAAACTACTTATGCCATACGCGATAAATATGTGGTGGTGCCAATGATTGCCAAGCAATTTACTTTACGAATTGGCAACGATTTGTTGTGTATTTATAATATTAAATCACTTAAATAAACTTACGATAAGACTATTGCATCACTTTATTATTAATTATTAAAAGGCATTAAATATGACAACAAAATTAGAAATACTTATTGAATTTTGTAAACAGCAAAAAGAAGTATCAAAAAAATCGCAGCCACTATTAGGGGTGGCAGAATTAGAAGAAATATTAGCAAAAGAATTAAAAATAACAAAATCAAAAGAAGAATTATTGGTCAAGTTAATGGCAGAATTATCAGCAATCTTAACATCTGTTTCAGAATCGTCAATAGAGAAAAAAGATGTTGTAATACCAGATGAAACACAGTTGTTAGAACAAATAAAAGAAAATCCCGACATTTTAAAATATTCCGATTTGGCAAACGATGTAACTTTTATGTTAAAAGCGATATGGAAAAATCCTATTTCTATAAAATATTCGGGGCTAGTAAACGATGTAACTTTTATGTTAAAAGCGATACCGGGAAATCCTATCGTTTTCATGTTTGCTAGCGATGAGTTGAAAAAAAATAAAGAGGTAGTTTTGGCGGCGGTAAAATATTATGATGCTATGCGAGGAAGTGACACTAATGATAGGCAAGCAAGTCAAGATGAGCAATATGAAAACTTACTAAATATTTATAATAGCTTCTTAGATCTTTGTCAAGATTCACAATATGGTTCACAAGGATTTTCAAAAAAAAACTCACAAACAAGTTTACAAAAAAATGTAAAAATAATTTTATCCGAAATTGCACAAGAAATTATCTGTAGTGGTGGTTTTTTACAGCTTGTTGACCTCCCTTTCCGAGCAGATAAAGAGGTAGTTTTAGAAGCAGTGAAAGCATGTGGCTATTCCTTGCAATATGCCAGCCCAGAGTTACAAGCAGATAAAGAGGTAGTTTTAAAAGCGGTGAGGACAGATCCTTTTGCTCTAGCACATGCCAGCCCAGAGTTAAGAGCAGATAAAGAGTTAGTTTTAGAAGCGGTGAAGATAGAACGTTCTGCTCTAGAATATGCCAGCCCAGAGTTATTAGCAGATAAAGAGGTAGTTATGACGGCACTAAATACAGATAGTCTCGAATATTCTCCGATCATCTCATATGTTAGCCCAGAGTTGCGAGCAGATCCAGATGTAATATTAGCAGCGGTGAAGAACGATTACAAGAATTTACAATATGCTGATAAAAGCTTAAATGAAGATCCGCATTTTCTTTTAGAATTATTAAAAGTAGCAAAATTAAAGCCCGAAGCGATTTCAGAATATGTCGATCCTACATTAATGGAAAAAATATATTTGGCAAAAAGAGAAGAAGTTATGGTGGAAATGCAGAAAGATCCATATTATTTCTACAGTGTCGATCGGCAATTTGCTGATACTTTACGAGAAGATAAAGTTTTTATTTTAGAGGTAATGAAGCTTAATGGTTTGGCTTTAAAGTGTTTCGCAGATCCATTCAAATTGTATGATGCAAGAACAAAAGTTTGGTCAGCAGATAAAGAGGTAGTTTTAGTAGCGGTGAAGCAAAATAGAGATGCTTTTCGATATGCTAGTAATGAATTAAAAAACGATCCAGATGTAATTTTGGCAGCCCAACAAGTACCTGTATCAGTACAGCCAATACAAGCTCAACAACAAGCACCTAAATTGGTGCAGCTAATATAATTAGTGATGCAATAGTCTCAAGTTGAGACCGTTGATTTTATTGTATCTATGTTATAAAATAAAGTATCATTAATTTAACAAAGGCTCTAGACAATTTTAGTTGATTTTAATATCTGCTAAAGCCATAATTTGTCTAAATGACACTTGGGCAAAACAATTGGGCAAAACAATTGGGCAAAAAAATTGGGCAAAACAATTGGGCAAAACAATTGGGCAAAACAATTGGGCAAAACAATTGGGCAAAACAAGTATATAAAACATTCCCATATTTAATCTAGCACTATTATTAAACAATTATAATAGCCTTGATAGAGTAACCAAAAATTATACCAGTCAATCTTATTTGGCAAAACCGCAGGTTATTTCGGCTATCAAAAACGGCAACAACTCGAGTTTTTACATTAATTCTAAACTAGAAGAAACTCAAAATACCACTTCTTCGCTTAATACTTCATTAGAACGATATCTAGAAATAGGCACTTCTTTTG
>CANEUR010000043.1 GCA_947441875.1 Rickettsiales bacterium
AAAAACGGCAACAACTCGAGTTTTTACATTAATTCTAAACTAGAAGAAACTCAAAATACCACTTCTTCGCTTAATACTTCATTAGAACGATATCTAGAAATAGGCACTTCTTTTGATGGCTACATTGGCGAAATCTTGATTTTTAACCGAGCTTTAAAAGTAAGAGAAAGAATGCTTGTAGAACAATATTTAATGAAAAAATGGAGAATAAAATAATTTATTTTCCATTTTTAAATGCTATAGAGCTATTGCATTAGTAATTTGTCAAATCTAAAAAGATAGTTTATAATAACTCTTTATTCTCTTGCTTTTTTTTGTTCTAGTATTGGTGCAGAATGAGATTTTTGCATAGTTTTTGATGGTGGTTTTTCTTCTAAAAAAAAATGTAAAAATGTGTTGATGATTTTATATTTAAGGTGATGTTCATTTTCTATTTTTTGAATACGATCTTGTCTAATTTTCTCGGCTTCTTCAAATGCTTTGTTTATTATTTGAGGTGTTATATCTTTAAGTAATATTGTAGATAACTGTTGTTCTACTAATGTTGTATTATAAATATCTTCATCTTTACATAATAATATTTGCAATGCTCTATATGTTAAGTGTAAATTTTCAGATTCTAGTTGTAAATTTAATAAAGCAGATAATACTCGAGTTTTTATATTATTTCTTGATAATAAAATCATGTCTTCTAGTATCTGTTTTTCTTTTAAATGTTGTTTTTGTTCTATTTCGTTATTTATTTCTTCAAGAAGCTTTGGTTGTTGTTTTAGATCTTGCAAAAATTGACCTGCTGAATAATTTTCTAGTATTGAAAATTTTGATATTTGTGATGATGGTTTTGATTGTGTTGGCATATTGATAAATAAATATAAGTTTTACAAGTGATTTTAACCTCTTTTATAACCATAGTGTAGGCAAGCAACACCGCAAGATAAATTTTGGTAGCTACTATTGATAAAACCTGCTTGATTAATTAACTCTAAAAACTGCTCTTGAGCAGGAAAAACTCTAATACTTTCTACTAAATATTGATAAGAATTAGTGTCGTTTAGCACTAGGCTTCCAATTTTTGGAATAACTTGAAACGAATATAAATCGTAAAGTTTTTGTAGCCATAAATCGTTGATTTTAGAAAATTCTAAACAAATAAACTTGCCTTGCGGTTTTAAAACTCGGTAAATTTCGCTTAAACCAGTGGCAAGATTAGTAAAGTTGCGCAAGCCAAAAGCAATGGTTACTGCATCAAAACTATTATCGGCAAAAGGCAGATTTTCGCCGTTTGCCACACAAAATTTTAAGTGATGAAATAAATTTTGGTTTATAGCTTTATCTTTGGCTATTTTTAACATTTCGGGGTTAAGATCGGAAAGTGTGATAGAAAAATTAGCAACACCAATTTTTTGAGCTTGTTTGGTAATTTTTAAAGCAATATCGCCTGTGCCAGAGGCAAGATCGAGTATTTGTTTGTGTTGGCTAAAATTTAGTTGTTGAATCATGGTGTTTTTCCAGAGTCGATGAATTCCTGCGCTCATTAGATCGTTCATTAAATCGTATTTAGGGGCAACTGCCGAAAAAATTGCTTGCACTAAATTAGATTTACTAATAGAATCGACCATTTTAAAACCAAAGTTTGTTTTATTTTCCATATGTTTACTTGCGATTTTGATTTTGATTTACCATCACATTTAATTGCCCAAGAACCTTCTTTAAGTAAGGCAAACACTAAAATGCTAGTTTTTAAACAACAGCAAATTATCGATGCCAAGGTAAAAGATTTGGTTAATTTTTTACCGCAAGGTTGTGTTTTAGTGTTTAACGATGCCAAAGTGATTAAAGCTAAACTTACCGCCATAATTACCAGAAATCAAGCAGTTTTAAATTTTAATCTTAATCAACAAATTAGCAATGATTTTCAACAAAATTCTTGTTGGACTGCACTTGCCAAACCCTTAAAAAAAGTGCAGGTGGGCGATTTATTACAAATTGGTGAAAATTTTTCTGCCACAGTGCTGGCAAAAAATGGTAGTTTTCTTACTTTAAGTTTTTCTTGTAATAACATTGATTTGCTAAAAAATCTTGAAAAGTTCGGTCAAATGCCGTTGCCGCCTTACATCAAAACAACTAGTGAAAAAGATCACCAAAACTATCAAACAATTTATGCCAAAAATGGCATGGCAGTGGCAGCGCCTACGGCTGGTTTGCATTTTAACCAAGAGATTTTAGATTCTTTAAAGCAAAAAGAGATCACTCAAACTTTTTTAACTTTAAATGTGGGGGCGGGCACTTTTTTGCCAGTAAAAACTACTCAAATTGCCGATCATCAAATGCATCACGAAAGTTTTGTGTTAAACCAAGAAACTGCCGATATTATTAATTTAGCTAAAAAAGAAGGGCGAAAAATTATTGCCGTTGGCACTACTGCTTTACGTGTGCTAGAGGCTGTAGCAAACCAGCAAGGAAAGTTGCTTGCTAAAACAGGAAGCACTGATATTTTTATTTATCCGCCTTATCAATTTAAAATAGTCGATGGGCTTTTTACGAATTTTCATTTACCAAAATCAACACTTTTTATGCTTATTTCGGCTTTTGTAGGCAAAAAAAATGCTTTTACTATTTATAACCATGCCATTAAGCATAATTACCGCTTTTACTCTTACGGTGACAGTTCGTTATTGATGTAAGATGATATAATAAAACTGTTGCACCACTAATTATATTTTATCATTTTTTACGAAAAACATCAATAGTAAATACCAGCGATAAGCCAAAAACTACAATGAAAAAATTCACTAACATTAAAGATAATTTTGTTTGATTTAGCAATACAACATCTTCTTTAAATAAAACCGAATTAAAAAACAAGCCACAACTAAAGCTAGCACTACTAAATATTGCTAAACAATAAACTTTTAGCCAGTCAGTTTTTATTGGTAATTGTGCAATTCGTAACTTGATAACAACCAAAATAAATAGCAAAAACCCCATTTGCTTTCCTAATAAAACACTTAAAACAACACTTATTATCATTGGTTGTAATAAATATTCAAATTCGAAATTATCAAAATTTAATCCGGTGTTAGCAAAGATAAATATTGGCAACACAAAAAAATCAACAATAGGAGAAATATGTTTAGCTATTTTAATTGCTACAGGTTTATGTTTATATCTCAAAGGAATAAAAAACCCCAAAACAACCCCAGCTAAAACTTGCGGAACATTGCAAAGCCATAATAAAAACCATAAGACACCAGCAGTTAAAATATAAGCATAAATATTGTAGAAATTGCAATATTTAAAAATGCAAAAACAAGCAAAAATAGAAGCCAATAAAAATAAATAAATGTATTCGGAGCTGTTGTAAAAAGTGCTAAACAAAATAATAAAAACAGCATTATTAATAGCGGTAATTGCTAAAACAATGGCAATTACTTTGTTATTAAAAAAATTGCCACATAATTTTACTAAACAATAAAATAAAGCCCCATCAGTAAGACAAGAAGTTAAAAAACCATCAATATTGTTTAGCTTGTTATAACTTGTGGCATAAAAAACAATTATCGCTCCCAAGATGCTTCCCATAGAAGCAAAAACTGAAAAAATAGCTCTTTTAGAAATTGTCAGTTCACCTATCAGAAATTCTTTTTTTAATTCTATTGCCATTAATAAAAAAAACAGCAACATAAAAACATTATTAATAAAATCGGTAATAGTAAATTTTTGTTTAGCAAAACTAAACACAACCGACTCAAAAAATTTAAGATAATAAATGCTTGCAGAAGAATTGTTTACCAATAACGAAAACAGCATTGCGAAACAAATACAAATACCAGCTGATGTTTCGCTACGAAAAAAATTAATATCGTTATAAATTTTTGTTTTGATAGGTGTCATGTAATTTTTTAGCTATTTCGAAAATAAAAGATGGACTCAAACCGCCTTCTTCTTGCATTGCTTCAATAGTATTTTGCTCAATAAAATGATCTGGCATAAATAAAGAGCGAAAAATTATTTTACCTGTATCAAGTAAATTATTTTGCAATAATAAATTAGCAACAACACTACCAAAACCGCCTATCACTCCTTCTTCGATAGTTAAAATAATGTGATGATTTTGAGCGACTTCTAGAATTAGATTTTCATCAAGAGGTTTTGCAAACAAAGCATTAACTACCGAAAAACCAAAACCATATTTAGCAAAAAACATTTCTGAAGCTAGTAGAGCATTCTCAATAATTGTTCCGTAGGCAATGATAGCAATTTTTTGACCTTGCAATACTATTTTGCCTTTACCAATTGGTAAAATTTGCTCATCGTGATAATTTAAATTTTCTTGAGTTGTAGCTCTTGGAATGCGAATAGCAGAAGGTTGATTATTGATGGCACAAGAGGTGTTAAGCATTTGAATAAATTCTGCACCATTTGTGGGAGCCATTAAAATCATATTTGGTAAATTAATTAAGTAGGCGATATCAAAAGATCCGGCATGGGTAGGGCCATCGGCACCAACAAAGCCAGCTCTATCAATAATAAATCTAACAGGTAAATTTTGAATAGCAACATCATGTATTATTTGATCATAACTTCTTTGTAAAAAAGTAGAATATATGGCACAAAATGGCACAATGTTTTCGGTGGCAAGACCTGCGGCAAAAGTTACTGCATGTTGTTCGGCGATTCCTACATCAAAAAATTTATTTTTATGCTCAGAGGCAAAAATATCAAGCCCCGTTCCGCTAGGCATTGCGGCAGTTATGGCTACAATATTGGCTTGTTTATGAGCTAAAAGAGTAAGTTTTTTGCCAAAAATTTGCGAATAACTAGGAGAATTAGATTTAGTTTTGTGTTGAATGCCGGTAGCATAATCGAAAGTAGAAACCGCATGAAGTTTATCGGCTGTAGGCATGGTTTGGCTGTAGCCTTTGCCTTTTTCGGTGATGCAGTGTAGTAAAATTGGTTGAGTTGGTTTAGTTTGTTGAATATTTTGTAAAATTGGCACCAGCAAATCAAGCCTATGACCATCTATGGGGCCAATATAATAAAAACCCATTTCTTCAAAAATATTACCGCCCATCCACCATTCTTTGATTGATTTTTCTATTTTTCTTGGATATTTATTAAGCTGATCTGGAAAATGATGAGCTAGCCTTTTAGAAAATTCACGTATTTTTAAATAAGATTTTGAAGAAGCTAGCTTCGAAAAATAATTAGCCATTGCTCCAGTTGGTTTAGCAATAGACATTTCGTTATCGTTTAAAATAATAATTAAACGATTATTAATAAAGCATTCTTTTAAAGCTCCTGCATTGTTCATGGCTTCATAAGCCATGCCGGCCGACATTGCTCCATCGCCTATTACTGCAATTACATCGCCATTTTCACCTTTTAAGTGCTTTGCCAAGGCAATACCTACCGCAGCCGAAATAGAAGTAGAGCTATGCCCCGCTCCAAAAGAATCAAACTCGCTTTCTTTTCTTTTAGTAAAACCCGATAAACCATTAGGTTTTCTTATGGTGTGCATTAAATTTTTGCGTCCTGTGAGTATTTTGTGCGGATAAGATTGATGCCCAACATCCCAAATAATTTTATCTTGCGGAGCATTAAAAACATAATGCAAGGCACAAGTTATTTCTATCACACCCAAGCCAGCCCCCAAATGGCCACCAGTTTGAGCAACAAAAGCAATAGTTGCTTGTCTTAATTCGTGAGAAATTTCTTGCAATTCTGTTAAAGAAAATTGCTTTAAATCGGCAGGAAAATTAATTTGATCGAGATATTTAGTAGTAAAAGACATATATTAAATAGAAAAATCGTTGCCTAAATAAACTTTTTTAACAGTTTCGTTATTAATAATTGTTTGTTTGTCGCCAGAAGCCAACACCGCTCCGTCATAGATGATGTAAGCTCTATCAACTACCAATAAGGTTTCGCGCACATTGTGATCGGTAATTAAAACACCAATGCCACGATCTTTAAGATGTAAAACCATTTGCCTAATATCGGCAACGGCGATGGGATCGATTCCTGCGAAAGGCTCATCAAGCAAAATAAATGCAGGATTAGTAGCAATTGCCCTAGCAATTTCAACCCTTCTTCGCTCACCTCCTGAAAGAGATAAAGCATGAGATTTTCGAATATGTATAATGGAAAACTCATTTAATAATTGCTCGAGTTTTTCTTGTTGTTTTTTAGGATTTTTTTCAACAATCTCTAGTACCGCCATAATGTTTTGCTCAACCGTAAGACCGCGAAAAATAGATACCTCTTGAGGCAAATAACTAATACCTAATTTAGCGCGTTGATGAATTGGCATTTTTGTGATGTTAGTATCATTTAAAAAAACATCTCCGCTATTTGGTAAAACAAGCCCCACTAACATATAAAAACTAGTGGTTTTACCTGCGCCATTGGGCCCTAAAATTGCCACCACTTCGTTTTGCTTTACATCAAACGAAACATTTTTAATCACAGTTTTTTTATCATAAATTTTTGATAAATTATGAGCAGAAAGAGTTTTGATTTTATTCATTTTGTTTTTGATAAGATTCTTGTGGATTATCGCCAATAATTACAATTACTCGATTATCGATAGGTTGGCTTTTTGTCTTTTTTTTACCTGTAGGCAACGAGTTTTGATTAGAAAATTTGCCAGTTTTAGTGATTAAATCGTAGATGAATTTATTGCCAGAAATAATTGATTTGCCGTCGTTTACTAAAACATTATTTTTGAGAGTAATTAAGTTTTTTTTAGGTTCATAAATGCCAAGATCACTAGTTGCCGTAATGTTTTGATTAAACAATTTAACATTTTTATTGGCAGTAATTAAATTTATCTCACGTTTTTTACTTGCATTTTCTATATAATCAACCACCATTTCAGAGGCAAATAAAGAGCTATCATCTTGCTCAACTACCACATTTTTTAAAAATTTTACTTGTTGTGATTTTTGCTTAATAGTGATAAAATCAGAGCGAATGATAATTGGTTTTTCTGGCGATTTTTGATTTTGAGTATTTTTTGCCAAAACTTGTTTAAAATCAAGCAAACACAACAAAATAAAAAGATAGCAAAATAAAATTAATTTTGGTATAGTAAATATTATTTTCACTCAATAATTTAAATTATGTTAAAAAAAATAATCATAATCTTATTAATGCTAATATCAATAAGTAAAATAAGCAAGATGAGTTTTGCAAAATCACCAGCAAATTTTACAGAAATTGCCGATAATATTTTTGCCAGCAACCCAAATAATTATAAGCATATTGGTAGTTTTTGGCGAAACTCACAAGAAATAACTAAATTTCAAGTTGCCACAGCAGAAACCGACCAACAAAAAACTATTGGCCTTATGCATCTCAAAACTTTACCAAAAAATTATGCTATGCTTTTTATTTGGCAAGAACCACAAAAAATCAATATGTGGATGAAAAACACTCATCTTAAACTCGATATGATTTTTTTTGATGAAAACTATCAAATTGTTAAAATACACTCTATGGCAAAACCTTTGTCGCTCGAAATTATTTCTTCCGAGAAAAAAGCCAAAGCAGTGCTAGAAATTAATGGCGGTTTAGCCAAAAAATTACAATTAAAATTAGGAGATAAATTTATTTTATGAAAATTTTTAATCTAGATACTAATTTTGCTAGCGATCATAAAGCTTTAAAATTTATTAACCAACAACAACAACAAAACCACAAAATAGCTAAAATTGTGCAAGCAATTCTTAAAAATATCCAAAAACATCAAGATGTTGCCTTGTTAAAATATTGCCAGCAGTTTGATGGTTTGCAATGTCAAAATATTTCTGAGCTTTTAGTTGATGAAAAACTCATAC
>CANEUR010000044.1 GCA_947441875.1 Rickettsiales bacterium
AAAATTAATATGGCGGATGAGGTGAGATTCGAACTCACGGTAGGTTTGAGCCTACGGCAGTTTTCAAGACTGCTGCCTTAAACCGCTCGGCCACCCATCCGCATATTGAAAGCTATGGCAGAAAAGCCACAAGCTAATAGTGGTGCCTAAAGGCGGAATCGAACCACCGACACAAGGATTTTCAGTCCTTTGCTCTACCGACTGAGCTATTTAGGCAAAAACACTACTTGGTTAAAATTTTAACAACTAAAATTAATTCTAGCAAGTGTTTTTTTTATTTTTTTATCAAAATTGTGTTTAAATTTACTTACTCATTGTTATTTACCTCTTCTGGCTGGTTATTTTCGGTAACTTGTGCCACAATTACCAAGGCTGGTTTGATTAGACGATCGGCAATTTTATAGCCTGCCTGAATTACCTGCAAAATTTCGCCATCTTTGGCAATGTTTGGTTGAGTTGGAACTTGTGATAAAGCTTCGTGTAGGTTATGATCGAACTGCTCATTTAGTGGAAAAATTCTGGTAACTTTATATTTTTCAAGAATTTTGATTAGTTCTTTTTTAGTCATGTCAACTGCTATAGCATAGTTTTTTATGGCTTCATTTTTTTCTATTTCTTGCTTTGGGCAGTTATCGCTTGCCATAAAAAAGTTTTCAACCACCGAAGCGAGATCGGAAACAAAATTAGTGATAGCGAATTGATGAGTTTTTTCTTTTTCTTCTTGAGATCGTTTTCTTAGGTTTTCAAAATCGGCAAAGCTACGCAGTAATTTTTGATTTAATTCGCTAATTTGCTGTTGTTGCTCGGTGATTTTTTGTTGTAAAATTTCGCTTTCACTTTCAAGAGCTTTTTCAATTATTGTTTCAGAGGTTGTTGATTGTGCATTGTTTTGAGATTCTGGTTGTAAAGAATCGGAAATATTTTCGTTAGACATATTTTTTTGGTTGTTTTTTGTTTATGTTGTTTTATACTAAAAAAAACTTGACGATAATTTTTGTTTAAGATTATAATGATTTTTAAAAAATTTTTCAAGTAATTTAATGCCTTTTTATCAATAAAATTTATGAGCAACTTATCAGACAATTTAAATTTGCATCAAAGCTATTTAATTCCAATGGTTATTGAACAAACTCCAAGAGGCGAAAGATCTTTCGATATTTATTCAAGGCTTTTAAAAGAGAGAATAATTTTTTTATGTGGTCCAGTAAACGATGAAGTTTCAACTTTAATTGTGGCTCAATTATTGTTTTTAGAGGCCGAAGATCCAAAAAAAGATATCTTTTTTTATATTAATTCGCCAGGAGGCGTTGTTACTTCTGGGTTGGCAATGTATGATACAATGCAGTTTATTAAGCCAAATGTTAACACTTTATGCATTGGGCAAGCTTGTTCTATGGGTTCTTTGCTACTTTCAGCAGGAGCTCCTGGTAAAAGGTTTTCTTTGCCTAATTCGCGCATCATGATTCATCAGCCAAGTGGCGGTTTTCAGGGGCAGGCAACCGATATTGAAATTCATGCTCAAGAAATTTTATCACTCAAAAAACGGTTAAACGAAATTTATGTAAAACACACTGGCCAAAAGCTCTCTGTTATTGAAAAATCAATGGAAAGAGATAATTTTATGAGTGCCAACAAAGCTTTAGAATTTGGTTTAATCGATCAGATTCTTGATAAACGACCAATCTAATAAAAATTACAATGATGAAAAAATATAACGACAAAGATTTGCATTGCTCTTTTTGTGGAAAATCTCAGCACGAAGTAAAAAAACTTATCGCAGGTCCCGCTGCCTTTATTTGTAACGAGTGCATAGAGCTTGGCATGGATATTTTAAGACAAGAACAAAAAAAATCTCCGCTTTTTTCTACCGCAGGAAATAAACCAACCCCGCAAGAAATTGTTAAAATTTTAAACGAATTTGTAATTGGACAAGATTATGCTAAAAAAGTTTTGGCAGTAGCGGTTTATAATCATTACAAAAGAATCGATTTTAATTCAAATGCCGAAGGTTTAGAGGTTAATAAATCTAACATTCTCATGATTGGCCCCACAGGCTGTGGTAAAACTTTACTTGCCCAAACATTGGCAAAAATTCTCGATGTGCCTTTTGCTATTGCCGACGCTACTTCGCTTACCGAGGCTGGTTATGTAGGTGACGATGTTGAAAATATTATTTCGCGTTTATTACAGGCGGCTAATTTTGATATTGAAAAAACCCAACGAGGCATTGTTTATATTGATGAAATCGATAAAATCGCCAGAAAAGTTGAAGATAATTCAAAACGTGATATTTCTGGTGAAGGTGTTCAGCAGGGTTTATTAAAAATTATTGAAGGCACAGTGGCTTCGGTGCCAACTCAACCAGGGCGAAAATCTACCCAACAAGAATACGTGCAAATAGATACTCACAATATTTTATTTATTTGTGCTGGAGCTTTTGCGGGCCTTGAAAAAATTATCGCTTCAAAAGGAGCTGGCTCTTCTATTGGTTTTACTGCCGAAGTTAAAGATAAATCCGATAATTCTACTCAAAAAGATGTTTTTCGCAGTGTTGAACCAGACGATTTAATTAAATATGGTTTAATTCCTGAAATTGTGGGCAGATTACCAATTTTAGCACCGCTTGACGGCCTTACTGCTGACGATTTAAAACAAATTTTGGTTGAACCAAAAAATTCTCTTGTTAAACAATACAAGCATTTGTTTAATCTCGATAAAGTTGATTTGCAATTTAGCGACGAAGCTTTAAATGCTATTGCCACAAAGGCTATCGATCGTAAAACTGGGGCGAGAGGTTTAAGAGCTATTGCCGAATCTATTTTGCTTGAAGCTATGTATATCATTCCAACACAAAAAAATATTAAATCAATGTTGGTTACACCAGAAACTTTGCAAAATCACGATCTTAAAACCGAATATTTATCTGAGTCAGAGTTTGAAGAAAAAGAGAAAAAAAATCAATTTTCGTTATTAAATAACAAAGAAGCTCAAGATTTTAGCTGATATTTCTGTCAATAACAAGACTATTGCATCAGTAATTTGTTTACTTTATTTGCTATTTTTGGTATAAATTTCAACTATTTTTAGCCTAATATATTGAATACGAGGCTAAAAATAGCTAAACTTTCTACACGAAAACATAGCACAAAATCAAATGCAAGTGCTAGAGCATAAAAAACCAAATATTCAATTAAAAATTTGATACAAATTCTTATCTGAAAATATCTAAACAAGTAATAAAAAACTTAATCAAATATGCCAAAAACTACTAAAAAAAACACTAAAAATCAAGAAATTTTAGCTCATCATCAAGGTAAAACTCAAAAAGAAATAGAAGCCCTTAACTTTCATATGCAAGGTAAGCCTGGTAAGGTTGCTATGCATGCCACTAAACCACTAAACACTCAGCGAGAATTAGCTTTAGCATATTCGCCAGGTGTGGCGGTGCCGTGCCTTGAAATTGCTAAAAACCCAGATTTAGCCTACGAATATACTGCCAAAGGCAATTATGTGGCGGTTATTTCAAACGGCACAGCGGTTTTAGGTTTGGGTAATTTAGGAGCTCTTGCAGGTAAGCCTGTTATGGAAGGAAAATCGGTTTTGTTTAAAAGATTTGCCGATATCGATTCTGTTGATATCGAAGTTGCCACCGAAAATGTTGAAGAATTTATCAATGCTGTAAAATATTTAGGCCCAACTTGGGGCGGTATTAACCTAGAAGATATAAAAGCTCCCGAGTGTTTTATTATTGAAAGCAAATTACGTGAACTGATGGATATTCCAGTGTTTCACGACGATCAACACGGCACGGCAATTATTTCGGCTGCTGGTATTTTAAATGTGCTTCATCTTACTGGTAAGAAATTTGAAAAAATCAAAGTAGTAGTAAATGGAGCAGGCGCTGCGGGAATTGCTTGTTTAGAGTTATTAAAAGCAATGGGTTTACCTCATAATAATGCGGTTTTATGTGATACTCAAGGAGTAATTTATCAAGGGCGAACCGCTGGCATGAATCAATGGAAATCTGCCCATGCGGTAAAAACAAATCTACGTACTTTAGCCGATGCAATGAATGGTGCTGATGTTTTTTTAGGGCTTTCGGTAAAAGGAGCGGTTACTAAAGAAATGGTAAAATCAATGGCAAAAAATCCTGTGATTTTTGCTATGGCTAATCCAGATCCAGAAATTACTCCAGAAGAAGTTCATGCTATTCGAAACGATGCAATTGTGGCAACGGGCAGAAGTGACTATGAAAATCAGGTTAATAATGTGATGGGTTTTCCTTATATTTTTAGAGGAGCACTTGATGTGCGGGCTTCTACTATCAACGAAGAAATGAAAATCGCTGCCGTGAAAGCATTGGCAGATTTAGCTCGGCAACCTGTGCCAGATGAAGTGATTAAAGCTTATGGTGGTAGAGAAATGAAATTTGGCAAACACTATATTATTCCAACTCCTTTTGATTCTCGGTTAATTCATACCATTCCTGTAGCGGTTGCTAAAGCTGCAGTTGAAACTAAAGTTGCTAAAAAACCAATTACTAATTGGAGCGATTACACTAAGCAATTGCAGGCCAGAAGAGATCCTTCGGTTAATAGTTTAAGTTTGATTTTTGAAAAACTTAAAGCTTCGCCAAAAAATATCATTTTTGCTGAAGGTGAACAGGCAGAAATTATCAAAGTTGCTAGTATGTGGCGAGATAACGGCTACGGTAAGCCAATTTTAGTAGGTAAGCAGGCAAAAATTTTAGAAAGAATGCAAGAATTTAGCATCGATCCTGCTGGCATTGAAATTTTTAATGCTTCAATCTCCGAAGAAAACACTAAATTTAGCAAATATCTTTATGAAAAGCTCCAGCGAAAAGGCTTTTTACAGTCTGATTGCTTGCGCATGATAAAAACCGATCGCAATGTTTTTGCAGCTTCTATGCTGGCTTGCGGCCATGGAGATGCCCTAATTACAGGTCTTACAAGAGGTTATAGCAAATCATTACACGATATTTGGCAAGTGCTTAAAAACAAGCCAAATCAAATTATCATGGGCATGTCAATGGTTATTTCAAAAGGTAAAACCATTTTTATTGCCGATACTGCTTGCTCCGAACTTTCTTCATCTGAATATCTGGTGCAAATTGCCATTCAAACCGCAAGTAAAGTAAAAGATATGGGTTATGAGCCAAGAGTGGCTTTTTTATCTTTTTCTAATTTTGGCAGTGCTCTAAAAACCGAGTCGCAACGCATTAAAAAAGCAGTAGAGTTGCTCGATGAAATGCAAAAAACTCAAAAAATAAACTTCGAATACGATGGCGAAATGACGGCTGATGTTGCTTTAAATCCAGATAAAATGGCAAAATATCCATTTTGTAGGCTTACTGCGTCTGCCAATATTTTAATTTGTCCTGGTTTGCATTCGGCAAGTATTGCTACCAAAATGCTCGAAACAGTTGGAAACTGCACAGTAATTGGGCCAATTCTTGATGGTTTTGAAAAATCGGTGCAAATTATTACTATGCAATCTAGTATTAACGATATTTTAAACATGTCGGCAATTGCCGCTGTTGATAACATTAAAAAATAACTTATGGCAGATCAACCAGCATTTGATGTTAATTTAGCTTTGCGTTTAGCAAAAATGTCTTCTGGCGACGGTGGCGGTGGTGGCGGTGGCGGTTCTGCCGCTCATATGCCAATTCCAGGTGGCGAAGGCGAGATGGGGGCAGTTGAGGGGAAGGCTTTACACGACATGGCAAGTAATTGGTTTGATTGTTTGGGTGAAATGGGTAAATTTCCTGGGGTTTTTGCCGACTGGACAGAAAATGTGCTTGATTCTTTAGTTTCTGGTGCTGTCGCTGGAATTGATTCTTCTTTTCTCGACAATTTAACACATGGTTTGAAAAAAATGCTTGTTAATATAGAAATGCACGGTATGCAGCCAGTTTCTGCTATAAATGAAATGCTTTATAAAAGTCTAGGAACTTCCGTTGTACCAGGTTTTATTAATCCAAAAAATGAAGGTCGCTAATTTATGCAAAATACAGTTTATATCTATCAACCAAAAAAATCAGCAATGCAATCTGGTAAAAAAAAATCTTATTGGTTAATTAGTTTTGTTAATTCTAGCTCTAATCGATCTATAGATTCTTTAATGGGCTGGGTTTCTTCAGCAAATACCGATTTACAAGTTTCTTTTAAGTTTACTTCGCAGCATTTAGCAATTGAATTTGCTAAGCAAAAAGGTTGGCCTTATGAAGTGATAGAAAATTTATCAAACACTACAATTAAGCCAAAATCTTATGCTAGTAACTTTACCAATTAGGCACATTTTTTAAAATTTTTGATAAATCAATAAAAAATACTTGAAAATTTGCTTAAAAAATTTTAATTTGTTTTTTTATAGTAAAAGAAACTGTTGCATTTCTAATTATTAGAGATGCAACATTCCCTAAAAGAGTATTTTTTATTTCAATTTAAAACATTATGAAAACCAAAAAAACCCAAAAAAACCAAATTAAAAAAACAACCAAGAAAGTCGAAAATAATAATTTAACCTATCGTAATTTTATTGATTTAAGCTTACTTACTAGTCAAGATATTAAACAAATTTTAGACTTGGCATGTGATGTTAAAAAAAACAAGCAAAAATATTTGCAAGCCTTGCAAAATAAAAACCTAATGATGATTTTTGAAAAACCTTCTACACGCACTAGAGTTTCTTTTGAAGTGGCAATTAATCAACTTGGTGGCTTGGCAATTATTACCAATAAAAATGATTTACAGTTAGGTAAAGGCGAAACCATTGCCGATACTGCTAAAGTTTTATCTCGGTATGTTGATTTTATTATTATTCGCTCTAATTCTCACTTGACTATCACCGAAATGGCCGAGAACTCTTCTGTTCCTGTTATTAACGGCTTGTCTGATTTTTCGCATCCTTGTCAAATTTTAGCTTCTATTTTAACTATTCAAGAAAAATTGGGCGATATTAAAGGTAAAAAAATAGCTTGGTGTGGCGATCAAAACAATGTTTTAAATTCTTATATTCATGCCTCTAAATTGCTCGAATTTCAGCTTTGCATTGCTTCGCCAGAAGAACTCGATTTTTGTAAAAAAGAAATAGCTAAAGCTCATAAACAAGGAGCCGATATTCACTTGCATCATAACATTAAAACCGCAGTAAAAGATGCCGATGTAATTATTACCGATACTTGGGTTTCGATGGGTGAAGATGCCGAATATAACGATGCAGTAAGACAGCGAAAAATCAATTTACTAGAGACTTTTCAGGTTAATGCAAAGATCATGAAATTAGCCAAAAAAAATGCTTTATTTAGTCATTGTTTGCCAGTTTATCGTGGTTTTGAAGCAACTTCTGATGTTGTAGATAGCGAATCTTCCATTGTTTTTGATGAGGCCGAAAACAGGTTGTATATACAAAAAGCGATTTTATTATGGTGTTATTTTTCTCAAAACAACACATAAAAACATAATTAGTTATTGTTTACTAATTATTATTGTTATTTTTTCGTCATCAATCAATTATTAACATAACTGATTGATTAAAAATTATTTTGTTATGTTTAAAAACGATTTTAAAAAAACCGCCTTTTCATTAATTGAATTATCGGTGGTGGTGTTAATTATCGGCATCTTGATTGCTGGCATTACTGCTGGCTCTCGTTTGGTGCGAAACTCTAAATTAGCATCGGCGGCTCAATTTACCAAATCTTCCGATGTTAATTCAATACCTGATTTAGTTTTGTGGCTTGAGCACACACAAGAAAACAGTTTTGCCACCACTTCTACT
>CANEUR010000045.1 GCA_947441875.1 Rickettsiales bacterium
AAAAAATTTCGGTAAAAATGTTGGTGTGGGAATTGGTTGGAGTAGAATTTTTTGGTAAATAATTGTAGCCAAGCCTTGTTAAATGCAGTATAGTAGGAATTTTTACCCTAGAATCTTCAGAAAAAATCATTTTTTGTTTTATTACTTTTTTGATTTTTTATGGTGATGGTGATTATTTTAATATCAATAAATAATTTTTCAAGATTATTTAAAAATGATAAACTAGCATTTTATCAATTCACATAAATAAAAATGGTATAAAATAACTTGCAAGCAACAATATATATAGCTAAAATATTGTTATCTAATTTTTTTAACGATATTTTATAGTTTTATGTCCGAAAATAATATTTCAGATTTGCCAAATTTAGCTGAGCAATTTTATACTTTGCCACTTAGAGATGTTGTAATGTTTCCGCAAATGGTTACTACTATTTTAGTTGGTAGAGAAAAATCTATTAATGCTGTTTATAATGCTCAAAAGCATAAAAAACAAATTTTTGTGGTGGCTCAAATTAATTCCGATACCGATGAATTTACCAATAAAAATTTATATCTTCACGGCACAATTTGTTCTATAGTTGAAACTATAAAAAATCCAGATGGCACGATAAAAGTTATTTTGAAAGGCTTAAAAAAGGCAAAATTATTCAATGTTATTGAAAATCCCGAAAGTTTTCTTGCTGAAATTTTGCCTGAAAATAAAGAAACAAGTTTGCAAACAGGTAAAACCAGCACTTTGGCTTTAATTAAAGGTTTGATTGAAAGTTTTGCTAATTATGCTCAGTTTAATAAAAAAGTAACTGCCGAAATGTTAATTGCTCTTGCAAAAACAAAATCGGCCGAAGAAATATGCTACAATATTGTTCCTTTTTTAAATTGTTCTTTGCCAGAAAAGCAAGCTATATTAAGCCAAGATAATCTTGAAAAACAGCTTTATAAAGTATTGCAAATTCTCAAAACCGAAATAGAAATTGGCAAAACCGAAGATAAAATCTCTAAAAAAATACAAGAAAAATTTACTAAACATCAAAAAGAAATTTATCTTTCAGAGCAAATTAAAAACATTAAAAAAGAGCTAGGGCAAGACGAAGATATTGAAATGTTAGAGTTAAAAAATAAAATTAACAAATTACCTAAAGAGGTAAAAAAGAAATGTCTGCATGAATATAATAAGCTTGAAAAAATGAGTTCTTATTCTTCCGAATCAAATGTAGTGCGAAATTATCTTGATTGGGTGGTTTCATTGCCTTGGCAAAAAACCTCTAATTTAAGTAACGATCTAGAAAAAGCATCAGAAATTCTCAATAAACATCATTATGGTCTAGAAAAAATCAAAGAACGCATACTCGAATTTATTGCTGTTCAAATCAAAACTAACAATGCCAAAGGACCAATTTTATGCTTGGTGGGGGCTCCAGGGGTTGGCAAAACTTCGCTTGCTAAATCTATTGCCGAGAGTGTTAATCGTAAATATGTGAAAATTTCGCTTGGCGGAGTAAAAGACGAATCTGAAATAAGAGGCCATCGCAGAACTTATATTGGCTCAATGCCGGGGCGAATTATTCAATCAATGAAAAAAGCCGAAACAGATAACCCGCTAATTTTATTAGATGAAATCGATAAAATGTCTGGCGACTTTCGAGGTGATCCAGCTTCGGCAATGCTTGAAGTTCTCGATCCTGAACAAAATAACTGTTTTTCTGATCATTATCTTGAGCTTGATTACGATTTATCAAAAGTAATGTTTGTGGCAACCGCTAATAGCTTGGCAGGAATTCCAACCCCACTTCGTGACCGAATGGAAATTATCAAGCTTTCTGGCTATACCGAGCTAGAAAAAATGCATATCGCCAAACAGCATTTAGTTATAAAGCAAATTAAAGAAAATGGTTTAACCAACAAAGAACTAACTATTAACGACGATTCTATCTTAACAATTATTCGCAATTACACTTTTGAAGCAGGGGTGCGAAATTTAAATCGTGAGATCGAAAAAATTGCTAGAAAAACAGCGAAAATGTTAGTTACAAAGCAAAGTAAAAAAATAGTGATAACTGCAAAAAATTTAGCAGAATTTTTGGGTCCGCAAAAAAAAGATTATACTATTGCTAGAAAGCAAGATGCAGTTGGGGTGATTACTGGTTTAGCCTATACCGAATACGGTGGCGATTTGTTAAATATTGAAGTTTTGCAATTTGAAGGAACTGGCAAAGTGCAAACCACTGGGCATTTAGGTGAAATCATGAAAGAGTCTGCTCTCACTGCTTTAAGTTATGCCAGATTTTTAGCTAGCGAGTTAAAGATTGATGCGAAAAAATTTAATAAATCCGATTTTCATGTGCATGTTCCAGAAGGTGCCACTCCTAAAGATGGTCCCTCGGCTGGAGTTGCTTTGTGTGTGGCTTTGGTTTCGGCTCTTACTAACAAAAAGATCAAAAAAAATATTGCCACTACTGGTGAAATAACTCTTACTGGCAAAGTTTTAGAAATTGGCGGTTTAAAAGAAAAGCTTTTAGCAGCACTTAGAGGCAACATTACTACGGTTATTATTCCTGAAGGCAATAAAAAAGATCTGCAAGAAATGCCTAAAGAAATTTTGGATAATTTACAAATTAAAACCATTTCTCATATTAAAGAGGCAATAGAAATTTGCTTAAATTAATTTATGTCAAAAAAAATAATCGCTCTCATTGGTTTGATGGGAGCTGGTAAAACCACAATTGGCTTGTATTTGTCGCAAAATCTTGGTTATTATTTTATCGATACCGATCAAGAAATAGAAGATCGTTATAAAATGTCGATAGCCGAGATTTTTAAAAAACATTCCGAGAGTTATTTTCGACAAATCGAAAGCAATATTATTGCTGAAATTCTTACCCGAAATGAAAATATTGTACTTTCTTTAGGTGGTGGAGCTTTTATTCTTGAAAAAAATCGACTTTTATTACAAGAAAAATCCTTTACAGTTTGGCTTCATGCTTCTCTTGATGAAACTATTAAAAGAATTGGCAATAAAAATAATCGTCCGTTACTGCAAAACATTAATAAACGTAGAGCATTAGAAAATCTGATTGCAATTCGTTATCCGATCTATAAAAAAGCCAACATAAATATTAATACCACTGGTTCTAGTATTGGTGAGGTTGTAGAGTTAATTATTAAACAAGTTTCAAATTATGCAACAAAAATTTGATATTATTAAAGTTGCTTTGCCAGAAAAAAATTATAATGTATTGATAGGTAAGCAAGTTATTATTGAGATTACCAATTTTTTAGTTTTTGGTAATTTTAGTAAAATAATTGTGATTACCGACGATATTGTTTATAATTTACATTATGTTGCTTTGGCAAAAATTTTACCAGAGCATGTGGTTTTGCAAGTTGAAAATGGTGAAAAAGCCAAATCTTTTGAGGTTGCTTATGGTTTATGTGAGAAAATTTTAACACATAATATCGACAGAAAATCGCTCATTATTGCTTTTGGTGGCGGAGTGGTGGGTGATTTAGCTGGCTTTGTTGCCTCTATTTTGTTGCGAGGTATTGCTTTTGTGCAAATTCCTACCACTTTATTAGCTATGGTTGATAGTTCGGTAGGTGGTAAGGTGGCAATAAACTCAAAATTTGGTAAAAACCTTATTGGCAATTTTTATCAACCAAAATTAGTGTTATGTGATCTTGATTTTTTAACCACTCTGCCAGCAAGAGAGTTTTTGGCAGGTTATGCCGAAGTAGTGAAATATGCCTTTATCAATGATAATAATTTTTTTGCTTATCTTGAAAATAATCTACCTTTAATTTTAGCTAAAAACGATACAGTGTTGCAAAAAATTGTCGGCTTTTCTTGTCAAACAAAAGCAAATATTGTTGTTGCCGATGAATTTGAGCAAGGTGAGAGAGCTTTATTAAATTTTGGTCATAGTTTTGCCCATATTTTTGAAACCGAAACCAATTATTCTGGCATTATTTTACATGGTGAGGCGGTGGCTCTTGGTATGGCAATGGCTATGAAAATGTCGGTTTTGTTAAATATGCTTAGTTCACAAGATGCAGAAAGAGGCTATAATCATTTGCTACAAGCTGGTTTTAAATTACATGGCAAGCTCTTTGATTTTTCTTGGTTGGTAACTAATTTAGAGCAACATATTTTTAAAGATAAAAAAAATTATCATCAACAACTTACTTTTATTTTGTTGCAAAATATTGGGTTAGCTAAAATAATTAAAGATGTTGATTTTAAACTTTTTCAACAAGTTCTACATTATTTTATCTGATGCCAATTAAAAAAATTTCGCAAAACATTAAAAAAAAAGTGCCAATATTTTATAAGATTGCTCTTTTTTTAAGCTTAATTGTTGTTACTATTTTATTTTATTTTGTAGCTTTAGTTTCGGCACAGCCTAGATCTATTCCGTTTATTACTGTAAAAATTCAACAATATCTCGATAAAAATTTTTTAGGTAAAGTAAAAATTAAAGAAACTTCTATTGGTTTCACTAAATACGGAACTCTAAAAATTTCACTTTCTGGATTGCAAATTTTACAAGAATCAATCGCTCCTTCGGTTTTTGGCGATATTAATAGTAAAAAAAAATTCTTGCTAATTAAAAAAGCCGAAACTGAGCTCTCGTTACTTGATTTACTTTTGTTTAAAATTAATATCTCCAAACTTACCATTAACAAACCAGAATTTATCATTGATACCAAAAAATCAGCAAATTCTAATGATAATAATCAGTTTTTAATAACTTTTTATCAGTTATTTTCGAATAGTTCTCAACCAATTAAACAAATCGAAATTAAAGATGGCACAATTATGTTAATTCATAACAATAATTTATATCGTTTCTGGAAATTAAATAGTAATTTGCAAATAACCATAAAAAATCAGCAAATTATTTTAGTCAACAAAAATAGCTTAAGTTTTGATGCTAATAAATCTAGTTTTTATCTCGATAATTTATGTGTGTTAAAAAATAAAAATAGCCTCAAGTGTGAAAGTAAAATAAAAAATTTTAATACTAATCATTTACTAGATTTTTTGCCAAATGCAATAATGCCCGATAATTTAAATGGTATAGTTTACGGTAATATTATGCTTGCTTATGCTCTTGATATTTTACCCTCTGTGGAGTTTGATTTAAAAATTGATTATGGTAATTTTACTCAAAAAAAAATATTTTCAGAAAATATTAATTTTCGTAATTTTAATACTAAATTTACAGTGGATTTAGAAAATAAAAATGTTGTTTTTAATAATATAGAGGCAGAATTAATCAATAAAATACTAAATGACAAGCCGCAATCAAACGCAAAAATCAGAGCAGAAGTTAATATTGAAAAACAGCCAAACAATAGTTATCAATCATTTCTGCATTTTGATGTTATAGATTTAAACATAGACGAATTAGCAACTTTTTGGCCTTTAGTGTTAAATCAAAACAATATCAGAACTTGGTTTTTACAGCATTTTAAAGATGGTAAAATTACTGGTAAAACTGATCTTGCTTTGTTGCATAGTGCAAATGAAACAAATTTACAAAATATTGATGCTTCGGTTAATTTTAAAAATACTAATCTTAAATATCATCCAAATTTCCCAGAAATTAATAATGCTTCTGGTGTGGCGATTTTTAGCAAGAAAAATATGGTGATAAATATTGATGAAGCAAGTATTTTAAATAGTAAAATTAACAAGGCAAAAGTGGTTATTCCAGATTTTGCTGATCCAAAACATTTATTGCAAATATCAGGTCAAATTTTTGGCGATGCTTCTGAATTATTAAAGCCAATAAACAATAATGAGAATTTTCATAGCAATGTAAAGAAATATTTAAATGGCAATGCGGTAAGTGAATTATTTTTAGAACTGCCTCTGTATAAAGAAAAATTTGATTTGCATGATGTTTTTTTAAGTGTGCATGCCCAAGCTTATCAGATTAGCAATAAATTTTTAGAAGGTGAGGCCGATATTAAAGTTACAAAACCGCTTAATAGTAATAATTTTAACATTAATATCGATCTAGAAAAAACAAAATTAATGTTAAAAAACTTAGCTTTAAATAAAAAATCAGGTGAAAAAGCTAATTTAAATTTTATTCTTGCAGTTGCTAATGATATTTCTATTAATAACATTGAGCTAAAAACTATCTTGGGCAAGAAAAAGCTGAAAGGTGAAATGCAATTTTCTTATCAGCCATTTTTTATCAAGAATATTTATTTTAGTAATCAAAACTTTGCTAAACAAAATTATAGTTTTTCTTATCAACAAAAAAACACTTCCGCCCCAAAAATTATTAAACTTACTGGTAAATATTTTAATATCAACGATTTTTTAAATAATAATGCCGAATTTTTTCAAAATACTAAATACAATGCTGAGAATAACTTTAAAATTTCTATTGCTCTGCAGAAACTCGATTTATTTAATAATAAAACCATTCATAATGTTGTTGCCGATGCTAGTTGCATTGGTTGGTATTGTGATTATTTAAATATTAAAGCCGAAACTCCTAATAGTAAAAATATTATCATAAAAAGCGAAAATTTTAATCAGCAAGAAAATATCGTGAAAATTCGTATCGAAGATATTGTTTATTTGGCTGATATTTTTATGCAAAATCATCAATTAGCAGAAGGTGGTGTATTGCTAGATGTTAAGCAGAAAAAAAGTCAAGATGGCTTTAATTTATCTGGCAAATTATCAAATATCGGCAATATCAGTGTATTTGAAAATGACAACATTAAGCAATTAGCTAAAGATCAGCTAACATCACAAATTAAAAATAAAGTGTTTAAAAACAATAAAACTACCTTTAATAATGTAAAAGCCGATTTTGATTTACGTAAGAATAATTTTGTCATCAATTCTTTTTTGGCAAATAATCTTGCCATTGGCATTACCAGTAAAGGAAATATAAATTTAACTAATCAAGAAATACAGCTCAAAGGATTACTTATTCCAGCATATGTAGTGAATAATTTATTTGGTTTAGGCAAGGTGCCAATTTTAGGAAATATCTTTAAAGAATTGTTTATTGGCAATGATAACGGAGGAGTTTTTGGAATTCGATATCAATATGTTAAAAATAAAAATAATCCACAAGGTAAGCTTGAGGTAAATAAAATTTCGGCTTTCGTGCCAACAACTATTCAAAATTTATTTGAATAATACTGATATTTTGATTTAAACCTTGCAAAAAATAATAAAGGCAATAATATTTTTAATATTATTTTATTACCCCTTTAACTTAAAAATTAATAAATATGTCAAAATTACCAAAAATCGCACAAACATCGCCAATTGCTGTTGAGGTTGAGGCTGGCAAAAAATACTCTTGGTGTTCTTGTGGTTTATCGGTTAAACAGCCGTTTTGCGATGGCGCTCACAAGGCTTTTAAAAACCCAGATGGCTCTAGTGTCATGAAATCTATTTCTTTTATTGCTGAAAAAAATGAAACTCTATATTTTTGTGGCTGCAAACAAAGCTCTCATCCTGTTTTATGCGACGGATCTCACAGTAAAATAATTTTACAAAATGAGCAAGAATAAAGCTTTTGGCTTGTGGTCTTTACTGCCTTATTTTTTGCCTTATAAAAAAAGA
>CANEUR010000046.1 GCA_947441875.1 Rickettsiales bacterium
ATTTGCTACTATGTTTGATTTTATATTGATTCTGCCTATTAGAATGCTTATTATTTCTATTTATTTACAGCCAAAAATCGCTATTTTCTTGCAAGATTTATCTACCAAATTTGGCAATGAAATAAAAGAACAAACGCCAGAACACTTACAATTTTTTGCTCAACATCCTGTTTATGGGCAGTCAATTTTTGCCATCTTTATTTTTGTTGGCTTAGGAGTTGTTTATAATGTTTATTTTCATACCTCAAATTGGCAAGCAACCATTGGTAAAAGGTTGTTCAAAATTATTGTCAATAATAAAAACAACCAAAAAATTTCAATTTTACACAGTCTAAAATATTATTTTATCAGCAACTTAAGTATAATTTATGTTGTTTTTTTATTAATACATCTTGCTAAATATAAGCTCGATATTTATCAGGCAATTACTGGCAATTTATACTTTTTGACTGGTGGATTATTTTTAATATTTTCTTTTTATTATGGTTTATTTTCTAAACAAAAACTTTCATTTCTCGATTTGTTAGCCGATGTAAGTTTTCAATCGGGGCGAACTAATTTTAAATTACCGTGGTCTAAAAATGATAATCTCTAACCAAAGAACTATTGCTAACTCTATTAGTTGCAATTCAATAGCTCTACATAGTGGTAAAAATGTTAACCTAAAATTTTTACCAGCTCCTATTAATACTGGTATAGTTTTTAAAAGGGTTGATATTTTAGAAAATAACCTTATTGAAGCAAAATTTAACAATGTTACTGCTACTAATTTAGGCACTATTATCACCAATTTACAACAAGTATCTGTTTCTACTATTGAGCATTTAATGTCGGCTATTTGGGCAAGTGGCATTGATAATTTAATCATTGAAATAGATAACTCAGAAGTGCCAATTATGGATGGTTCAGCTTCTCCTTTTATGTTTTTGCTACAATGTGCAGGAATTATTAATCAAGAAACTCCTAAAAAATACTTAATTATTAATCAGCCAATTGAATTTTATCATCAAGATAAATTTATTAAAGCAAAATCTAGTGGCAACTTTAAACTAAATCTCACCATAAATTTTAACACCCCTCATATTGTTCATAATGAACTATTTTTTGATACAAACCAACATTCTTTCAAAGATCATATTGCTAAAGCTCGCACTTTCTGTTTTAAGCATGAAATAGAACAAATGCATCAAATGAATTTAGCAAAAGGAGGATCTTTAGAAAATGCTATTGTTATTGATGATAAGGGCATTATTAACGAAGGCGGTTTGCGATACTCAGATGAATTTGTTAAGCATAAAGCTCTCGATTTTATTGGTGATATTTTTTTATCTGGTTATTATATTTTAGCCGATTTTACCGCTCATAAATCTGGTCATACTATTAATAATCAATTTTTACATTATTTATTTAGCAAGCCAGACTTCTGGTATATTTCTAACTAAAAAATAATGTTAAGAAACTAATTCAAAAATTCAACCCTCCCTCAAAGGGCAAGGTGATTTAGAACGAGTTTTTTCTAACTACTTACTTCTTAGGTAGAAAAAAGCGACAAAATTAATAATTCTTGTTTTTTTGGAAATGTTGCAGACTTGGTATAATTTGTTTTTAAAATTTTATCACAAAATATAAAAAAATCTAGTATTATTTTTTGTTAAAAAACTTTACTTGCTATTTTCTAGCTTTAACATAAAATATTTAGTGTAACAATAAAGAAAATGTTGTATAAAACTCCTAACTACCTATCGTAATGTCGCCAGAAAATCTTAAAAGAATTCCTAATTTTCTTACTTCAATGCGCTTAATCATTATTCCGTTAATGGTTTTTGCTTTTTATATTCCAGGAATGCTTTCAAATATCGCTACTGCATTATTATTTGCTATCGCTTCTATTACCGATTATTTTGATGGTTATTTAGCTCGATTAATGAAGGCTCAATCCGATTTTGGTCGGTGCCTCGATCCTATCGCCGATAAACTTTTAGTAATAGTTGCTATTGTAATGCTTATAAAATTTAATCCAAATAATCCCTGGATTTTATTTCCTGGTTTAATTATCATTACTCGAGAAGTTTTGGTTTCAGGCTTGAGAGAATATTTAGCCGAAATAAATATTAAAGTTCCGGTAAGTGTTTTGGCAAAATATAAAACCGCTGTGCAAATGTTTGCGATTGGTGGTTTATTATTAGGTGAAAATGGCTCTGCCTATATTTTGTATCAATGGCTTGGTGGTTATATTGAAACCGATATTAAATATGTTGTTATTAGTATTATTGGTTTAGTTGCTAAATTTTTATTTGTTTTGGCTTCTATTCTTACCGTTATTACTGGCTTTGCCTATTTTAAAACTGGCTTTAAAAATATGGATAATCATTAAAATATGTTATTTATATTTATATTGAGTTTTTCATGTGTTGTATTTTGTGTATTAGGTCTGTTTTATTATTTAAAAACACAAAAAATACAGCTTGATTTATTTATCAAAACCCAATCCGAAAACAACTTACAACAACAACTAAATCAAGTTCTGCAAGACATTAAAATATATCAAGAGCAGGAGCGAAAATTGCCGATTATAGAAACCCAACTACAATCAAAAAAAGATCTTTTAAATGAAAAAGAAAAAGAAATCAATGAGTTAAAGCAACAAAAAGATGCTCTAAACAAAGAAAATACAAAATTACAAGTAGAAAAAAGCGAGTTACAAGAAAAGCTCAATAACACTAAAGAAAACGATAAGAAATGGCAAGAAACCTTAGAGTTGCAATTTACCAAAATAATCAACCAAAACTCCGAAAATCTCACCACCTTAAACCAGCAAAAAATCACCGAAGTTCTTAATCCGTTTAATAAAGATCTAAAAAATTTACAAGATAAACTCGATCAAGTTGGGCAAGAAAATAAAATCGACAGAGCAGTTTTAAAAGAAAGCATTGAAAACTTATTTAATCACACCAATAAAATCAGCATCGAAGCAAATAACTTAACTTCCGCTCTCAAGGGCGGTAATAAAATACAAGGAAACTGGGGAGAAATGCTTTTAGAACAAATCTTGCAACATTCTGGTTTGCAACGAGATTTGCATTATAAAAAAGAACTCAATATAAAAAACGAAGAAGGCAAAAACCTGCGTCCAGATTTTCAAATTTTTTTACCAGATGGCAGTATTATTATCACCGATTCCAAAGTTTCACTAAATGCTTATAACGATTTTATAAATACTGGCAACGAACAACATTTAGAAGATCATTTATCTTCATTAGACCAACACATTAAAGGCTTGGCAAAAAAAGAATATGATAAAAATATTAAACAAGCACTTGATTTTACCATTGCTTTTATTCCTGTTGAGCCTGCCTATTTACTAGTAATGCAACATAAACCAAAAATTTGGCTTGATGCTTATGAAAAGAAAATTTTACTTACTAGTCCAAGTAATTTTGTGGCTTGTTTAAAAATTATTCAAGATATTTGGCAGCGATATAAAAGAGAAGAAAACTACCAAGAAATTAACAAATTGGCTTTGGGTATTTATGAAAAATCGGTGGGTTTTTTAGAAGATTTTCAAGAGATTGGTAAAGCTCTTAAAAAAGCCGATGATTGTTATGTTTCGGCTACAAAAAAATTTGTTGATGGCAAAGGAAACTTGGTTGATAAACTAGAACAATTTAAAGATAAAGGTGGTATTAATAGTTCTAAAAAAATACCAGAATCTTTAATGTAAAAAACTTTTTTTAGTCTAAAAACATTTGTATTATTTTTGACATAATTTTATAATTTTTGTTTTACAATTAAATATTTATCAATAATAATTACAAAATTAAGTAGTAATTTTCATAAAATAAAGTGCATAACATCAATTTCTATCTTTAAACGCATAAATAACTTAATATTTATTAATTTTAAATTTAAAAATAAAAAGTGATAGCATAATTCAAATCATAAAAAACTTTAACAATATTTATGTATTTAAATCTAGATAATATCTGTTTAGAACATTTCTCTAAAACCTATAAAAAAACCATCGATAATTACGATCATAATATTTTGAAACAAATAAAAACTACTATCGATTTTTATCTCAATAATCTTGTGATTTGCAATCAGCAACAAATTCATGTCTCTATTTCCGCTACCCATACTCAATCGCAAGCAACTATCTTGCATATTATTAGTAAATTTGGCGATGCTTTTCAATTAAAAAAATTCCTCCCTTTATTAAATCATGAGCAGTTAAATGCTGTTGATAGAGATAATTTTAATGCTATTCATCATGCTGTTTTAGGTAGTAATCTTGATAATATTAAATTACTACACGAGGCTGGCACAAATATTAACTGCATTTCCAATGATTTAACTAGAAATTTACATCCTATTCATTTTGCTAGTAAATTCAATATGTTAGAGATAGTTAACTTTTTTTTACAACAAAAAACAGATATCGAGCAAAAAACTTTTTTTGGCCTAACTCCTCTTCATATAGCTTGTGAATATGGTAACTATGAAATGGTTAAGTTTTTAATTAGTCACTCTGCCAATTTACAAGCCACAACTAACGATGAAAATCATTGTTTAACACCTTTGCACTATGCAACAATGTATAATCATTTAAATATCGTTGAGTTTTTAATACAAAACAAAGTTGATTTTGATATACTTGATAATTCTGATAATGATATTTTATATTTTGCTACTAAATTTAATCATCCAAGTTTAGTTAAGCTATTTTTAAATATCGGTGCTGGCGATATAAAAAAAGCTAAAGATATTGCCACAGAATATAATTTAGAAAGTTGCCTAGAAGTAATCGATTATTATTTAGAATTGCAGAAAATATTATTTGATACTAATCAAATCGTTCTTTTAGCTCAGTCTTTGTTTGTTGAATTAAAAAAAGTTAATCAAGAAAATGCTAGAACAATTATTTTAACTTTACAAAATTATCATTTTGGCTTAGGTTTCTTAAATAATATTTTTATCTATACTGGTTTTCTTAAAACAGAAAAAATCAATTTTATTAATTTTTTAAAAAATCATGATCTTGAATTTTTAGCCAATCAATTAACACAAATCTTAAAATTTGTAAAATCATAAAATAACAATGGTCTCACTCTTCTTCATCATCTTTTAAATTTTGGTTTGTTTCTTGGCATTGCCACTCTTCTTGCCGAGTAAAATTTTTGTAATAATCATATTTTGATTGTTGATAGGTAAATAAATAATCGTCTTGCATAAATTTATTCATTAAATTGTTGAGATCTTGTAATGTTTTTTGATTTGTAGTTTCTTTTTGGCTTTTTTCTGTAATATTTTTTAGGTTCCAAACATTCTTTTTTGCTAAATTATCGGGGTAATTTTGGGTATAAAAAAGATGTTGATAACTTAAAATATCTAGTAGATCTTTTTCTGTTTTTGATTTTGTATTATATTTAATCAACTCATGCTCTATATTATTGTTGATTATTAGATCAATTTTATCGATGAATTCTAGGTTAAATTCTGAATATTTTTGTGTAAAAGATACTTTTTGCTTAGTTTTAAAATGGTAATTTTTATAGTTTTGATTAATTTGTTGATAAATATTTTTTAAAATTTTTTCTATCCAAAGTTGATGTAATAAAATATTGCCAGTATCTAGAAAATAAAACGATAATTTTTTGGCAAGATCTATATTGTTATTAACATTATTTGTAAAATAATTATTTAAAACATCTCTTAAAAATACTTGTTTTGCAAAAGCTATCTCTTTTTCATTATTATTAAATTTAAATTTTGATAAATTATTAAGTTTTAAGATTTTTTCTACATAAAAACAATAAGAATTGCTGGTTAATTTATCTAAATCTTTTGCCGAAAATTGTGTTGGTTTATATAAATTTTCTACCTTTACTTCTGGCTTATTATGTGGTTCATAAGGCAAGTTTGTTGTAGGAAGATGATGTTTTATAAAAATTAATTTTAGCAAATGAGGAGATAATTTTTGCGCCAGCACTCGTAATTTTAGCAAAAAAGGTGAAATTTTGTTGATTTTACCACTACTATCGGTATTGCTATAAGTAAAAAATACTTCTTTTTGTTGAAAATAATTACAAAAATCAAAAGCACTTTGTCCAAATCTTTTTTGAGTTAAGTTAATATTTAAATCGGTTTTAATTTTGTTGCCAATTAGTCCGCCATCTTGTTTTTGCGGTAAAAAAGATTCGTTAACATTAGTAACAATCAATATATCAAAAGTTAATAAACGAGCTTCGAGATTAGACAAAATAACGATATTACTATTGATTGATTTACCAGAAAAATAACTTAAGTTACCAATAATACATTTTAGTTCATCAAAATTTTGTATTTGATAATTTAAATCTAAAAGTTCTTCGATAAAAAATTTAATCTGTTGATCGTTGTTTAGAGTTTCTAAAATATTCTGATTGGTAATTGTGACAAGAGCATTAAAATAGGCTTTAAAACTTGCTTCTTTTGGTAGATTATTAATGAGATTGCGTAAAAAATCAAGAATACTTTCTAGAGTTTCTGTGGTGAATTTTTCTTGATGATCTTGGCAAAATTTTTGATGATAAAAAGATTTTTCATAAACATCGTTAGCTAAAAAATTGACTAATTCGTTTAAATTTTTTGCAATTAGAGGTTGTCTTAAAACAAATAATTCGAGCCAATATAATAAGTTTTTATCAATTTTAAGTAATTGATGATGCAATAAGGCAGATAAAGTATAAGCATTAAAATTTTCGTTAGTAATTTGATAAAGTAATAAAATTAAGCTAAAAATAGGATGATTTTTGGCATTTTTAGCGATTTTATTATTAAAAACAATATTTTTTTGCTGTAAATTTAAAGTAAGAAATGGTAAAAAGTTTTCATCATAAACTACAATACCTATTTTTTTACCAGTATTATGAATAATTTTTTGGCAAATAAAATCACTTTCTGTAAAATAATTAGAACATTCAATAACTTTTAATTGATTATGTTGAGCTTTGGTGACTAAAAAATCAGCGATTTTTTCGTCTTTTTGCCAAGTAATGGTTTTTTTTGCTGGTAAGAATAATTTTTGAAGCATAATTTCCGTCAAATCATTGTGAGAATTAGAAATATTAATAACATCAGAGTGTTTAATGTTGTGTTTTTGCAAGATTCTGTGCAGAAAATATTGCGGATGATTTGGCAACGGAGGTTCGATAAAGATTTCTGGCGATAAACCATACAACATCACATAGCCTTGTTCTTGTTTGGCGATAGAGCCAATTAATTGCAAAGTAGAGTCAATGCTACCGCTTGAGCCTGCAATAATAAGAGGCGCATCTAAATAATATTTATCAATTAATTCGCTTAAAGTTGTTCTTAAATAATTAGCATAAGATTCGGCAAATAAAATATTGTCTTTTAGATTATGATTTTTAGTTTTGCAGTAAAAATTTTTGATAAATTCTAGGGTTATTAAGCGATGCTCTGCCAAATTACTATCGTCGAGCTGATTTAATTGATGCAAATCAATTTTTTCATTTTCAAGGGCATAAAA
>CANEUR010000047.1 GCA_947441875.1 Rickettsiales bacterium
ACATTTTGGTTACATGCCTCAAAAAATTAATCTCGATTATCATATTCCGATGACCGCCCTTAATTTGCTAAATTTAACTAATAAAAAAGCTTTAAATGATAATTTTTTTGTTGATTTAATAAATCAAATGCAAGTCTCTGATTTATTAACAAAGCAACTGTCGCATCTTTCTGGCGGACAGTTGCAAAAAATTATGCTATTAAGAGCAATCGCCAGCCAAGTAGAGGTTGTCAACAAACAAAATACTATGTTAGTTTTAGATGAGCCAACTCAATTTATGGATATTATGGCAATTAATAGATTTTATTATTTGTTAAATTATATTAAAAATACTTGGAAATGTTCGATTTTATTAGTTTCTCACGATCTTAATTTGGTAATGCAAAAAACAGATCATGTTTTTTGTATCAATCAGCATATTTGTTGTCATGGCAGTCCGCAAGATATTAGCCAAAACCCAGAATATCTTAATTTATTTGGTGCAGATTTAGCAAAGCAGCATCTAGAGATTGCTTTATATCAACATATTCATTATCATAAACATGAAAATTAGTGAAATATCATTCTAGATGTAACATTTTTATAATAAAATTTTTCTTGCTAAATTACTTTTTTATAATTACCATAAAATCTTAAAGACCGTTGCAACGGTTCCTTTATTACTTGATAAAAAACATTCTCTGTAATATAATCATTTTGGTATCTTGTTTTATAATATTAAAACTCACTCATTAAAAATATTTTTACTTGCCTGCCTTTTTGTTTTGTGCGCTTGTGATAACAGAAAGGGTGTTTGTATTGAGGCAGATGATTTTGGTTTTGAAGATATCGAAAGATTTGATGTATTATCTTTCGCATCGCCTACTGATGAAGACAATTCATGTAAATATCGAACAAGCTCAGTAGGTTTTTCTAGTAGCAACACAGATTTACAGTATTGCTTAAATGGAGCAGAAGGATCTGCTCAGCATTGCGAAGAATCTTATGATGGTTATGTAGAAGCTAGCGCTTCGGATGGTGGTCTGAGATATTGTCGCTTTTTGAATAACGATCTCTCTTCAAATGAACTTCAGCAAAATGAATTTAGCTGTATAAAGCCTGATGATACATCTTATAAAAACAAGGGTTGTAGATTTGATGAAGCAACTTCAATTAATATTGGTGATTACTTCTTTAGTTATACTACTAATAATTGGCCTAAAGTATCTCTCAGCCCCTCCAATGCTCTAAATCTATTATCGATTAAAAATCAGTGCATAGCTAGTTGTGTTGAGCGATGTAAAAAAAGAAGGGCTTGTAGCCATGTTGCAAGTCGATTACCAATTTATAATGGACCAAATATCGTCGCTTCTTCTTCTGACTGGCCTGCATACGATATATTTAATCCGTATACTGGAAAATTTATTTTAAAACATAGTTTAGATGGCAATTTATTTGTTGCCAATTTTGTTGCGGCTAAAATTGATAATAGAATACCTGATAATCCTATTTACACTTTTGAGTGGACTGATAATTCTTCTGAGTTAAAAGATGTTTTTAGTAAGTTGCAAAATGCTGACAACAGAAAAAAATTATCTTTAGCGATAGCAATTGTTGTTAATTCACATCAAGAAAAAGCAATATTGATAGACAATTTTGATAGTTGCACTGTTTTTCCTGTAGGCTTATTTAAATGTCAAATTACGGCATCAGATATTCTCACTAAAGTTAAACTTACAGAGTTTTTCACATCAGGAGCTATAGGAGCTACATCGGTAACTATAACTAATGCTTTTGCGGTAGCGATATTTGATTATGTTAAAATTGCAAAAATTGATATTTCTGAAAGAACAATAACAACAGCTACTCAGCACCATTTTGGCACTAATTCTATTTTAGAAATAGTTAACGATAATGTTGAATATAAAATTAAAGTAAAACGAATTGTTAATAGCACATCTTTTATGTATGACGATATATATGCATCTCCTGTAAAAAGTATTGATAATTTAAAAAATACTTGTGAAAGTGTAGGGGCTAAATGTTTTTTAATACCATCAGTAGAAAATATTGATTCTCAAGATAAATTTATGCCACCTTGGAAATCCACTACCTTAAAAAGCTCACCAACTTCTGCTGGTGGTTTGCAAATATCAGCTGGCTCAAAAGTAGAAATTCAAGCAGTTGGTGATATTACTTTAGGCGATTCAGTAAACTCTGTTTGTCATAAGGTTACCAACAGCTCACTTATGCCTGCCGATCATGTTTATGGTCTTTCATTACTTGATCAAAATTGTAATGCATCAAAAACTTTTCCTTTTACACAGCAAACCCAATACAAACCAAATATATCTTTAGATATTGCAATTGCACAGGCTGTAAATGCACTAAACTTTTATCGTTCACTCACAGATGTAGAAAAAAGTAAAATATCTCATACCAATAATAACCAAAACGATTTGTGTAAAAGTTTGTGTTATGTCAAAATAAAACCGGAGGCAACGTTATCAAATAGTGATTTTGCTTGTGATAAAATTGTTGAAAACAAATGTCAATACAGTGGTTCTAATATAACACACGAATATAAATCTAGCGCAGAACAGGTGAGAATTGCTAATTATACCAAAAAAGTTGTAGTTGCTGCTGTTTCGCCAGCTCCACTAGAAGAAGGTTTGGGTTTTAGTGATTACCTAACATCTACCGCGCAAAAAGTTACATTGACGAGCAGTAATTCACCTTCTGGGCAATTAATCTACTCTGCGCAATTAAGCTACTCTGATTTAAAATCTCAGATAAGTGGCTCTTCCAAAGAATCCTCGCCATATCTAAATAATAAAATACCTTTATATGTTGTGTTTAGGGGTATTTCTACATGTAGAATTAAAGCAAAAATTATTAAGAATGATGATGCTAAAATATTATATCTAAGTCAAAATCAAGAATTTTTAACAGATAATAGTGCAGAAATAATATATCCAAATTCAAAAATACAAATAACAGACCACACTACTAACTGTTCTAGTCTGCAAATTACTGTTCATCCTTTTATTTTGTTTACTGCTACTCAATCTGGTTTTGTGCAGTTTAGAACTCAAAATGCTTGTATATTAAATAAAGCGCTAAGGGTAATAAATAAAAATCAAAATTATCCAAAAACATCAAAATCATTTGCGGCAAAATCATTTGCGCCAAAAACAGATGAAACAAAAACTAATAAAAACGGCGCAGATCAGTTTTGTGCGAAATGTTTTGATCCCGATCAAGCAAAAACCACCAATTCATCATTAAATTGTTCCCCAACAAAAAATAACGGTTGTGGCGGTAGTGTAAAAACTCTTCCTGACAATCCTGACAATGGTTTGCAAGGAGAGGTTATTATTAAGTTTGTCAATGGCGAGATATTAAAATATGATAAAGCAGGTGTTTATCATTTATCAATTTCGCAAGATCGAGCAATTTTAGAAATCATCATGAGTGGCGGTGGCGGTGGCGCTTCTTATTATGGTGACGGTCTAGATGCTAACTCATTTAAAATCACAAACAATAATAATGTTTTCAAAATATCTGACAATCTAAAGGCAAATTATCAACAAAACAACACCTATATTTTGAAAATTATTGTGGGAGCTGGCGGAAAAAACTCTACCGAGGTAAATCCAAACAGATATTTTGCTGGCGATTCGCATCGTAAAAGTGAACTTTATCCAAAAGATTTTGGTTATGCTGGTGGTGGTGGCGAGGCAAGTGTGGTTGCTTTGGTGCACAACACAGATCCGAAAAAAATTTTGCAACTTGCCAGAGCTGGCGGTGGAGGTGGTGGCGCTCATAAAATTTGCGATGCAACAATTTCTGTAGCTGGCTCTGGTGCTACATTAGTAGATGATGAGCATATTTTAGATAATGCCGATTATGATTATTTAAAAAAGATTGTTAAATGTCCAGGAGGAGGTGATTTGCAAAAAAATGCAGGATCTGCAAAGCTTGATTGCAACAATTTATTAGCAAGTGGTTTTCCTGGATATTGTCCTGGATTTGCTGATTGTGTAGTAAGTGCGGGTTCTCCTGTAACAGGATGGTCGGCTTATCAAGTTTCGGGTCTTTCTGCTGCAACATTACGACGCACTCTTGATATTGATACTTTTTTTGTGACAAATGCTATTGCTTGTGCTTCTGGTTATTTTAAAGATTCATCATCGGGTATAAAATATGCTTGCTCTTCTCATAAAGGATTAAACAATGCTTTTATGCTAAAAGGTTGTTACCCTGCTATAAATATTGCTCCTTCTCTGTGGCTAGATGCAAGTAATGATAACACTATTATAAAAGATTCTAGTAATAAAGTGGGGGAATGGTTTAGTTTGGGAAAAACTGCATCTAGCAAGTTAACTCCAGCAACATCAGCAAATAAACCAACTTATAATGCCACAGCATTTTATGCAAGCAAACCTGCTCTTATTTTTGATGGAGCTAATTCTCTTTCTGCAACTACTAATTTACCTTTAGCAGGTGGTGCAACAACCTATACATTAATTGCAGTGCATCAACCAACAGATGTTGTTAATTCTACTATTATCTCACAAGGATCAGCGGGCATTTTGATTGATGGTAGTAAAATAAAAATAAACGCCACATCTTGCAGTGATTGTTCTCTAACCGCTAACAATAAGTATATTACTGCTATCAGTAGCAACAGCACAGATATTGATTTTTATCATAATCGATCAACTCCTAATCAAACAACAACTACCACTATTGGTTCTGGAAATAGTTTGTTATTAGGAGATAATTACCAAGGCAACATCGCCGAACTATTAATTTACAACACTGCACTTACTGCGGCACAAATAAATGCCATCCAAAATTATTTAGCTGATAAATGGAATTTACCAAAAGTGTGTAATGGTATACCTACCGTTGCAGGATACACAGGATCTGATTTTGGAGTATTTACTTCTGGGCAGTCTCTTACTTGTGATACTGGTTATAATGGCACCATCACTGTCAACTGCCCTACTTATGAAACCGCACTTGTAAATGGTAGTTGCACTGCTAACACATGTACTGCAGTATTAACTGGAGTAATAACAGGAACAGGAGTAATAACAGGAACAGGAGCCATAACATCAACACCAATAACCACAGGCACAGATTTATCTAGTGATAACACGGCTCTTGTTAATGCTTTATCTTGTGGTACAGGCTATACCAAAAATTGGTTTTATAACCCCAGCAATGCCATTTGCAATGATTCTTATTTCGTTATTCCAGTAGGAAGTTGCAATATCAACACATGCACCGCCCCATCTGCACCCCTTGGCTATAATCTGCCAAGTGGCTTTACTTATAACTACACTACAACACCTGCAGCAATTGAAGACGCAAGTTGTGTCAATGGTTATAGCGGAACACCTACTGTAAGTTATACTTGCGATAACACAGCCAACACCCCAACCACTGCCACAATTACTGCTAGTGGTTGCACTATTAATAGTTGCACCGCCCCATCTGCACCCCCTGGCTATAATCTGCCAAGTGGCTTTACTTATAGCTACACTACACCATCCACAGCAATTACAGAAGCAACTTGCGCTAGTGGTTATAGCGGAACACCTACTGTAAGTTATACTTGCGATAACACAGCCAACACCCCAACCACTGCCACAATTACTGCTGGTGGTTGCAATATCAACACATGCACCGCCCCATCTGCACCCCCTGGCTATAATCTGCCAAGTGTCTTTACTTATAACTACACTACAACACCTGCAGCAATTACAAGAGCAACTTGCGCTAGTGGCTATAGCGGAACACCTACTGTAAGTTATACTTGCAATAATACAAACAACACCCCAACCACTGCCACAATTACTGCTAGTGGTTGCACTATCAATAGTTGCACCGCCCCATCTGCGCCCCCTGGCTATACTCTGCCAAGTGTCTTTACTTATAGCTACACCACAACATCCACAGCAATTACAGAAGCAACTTGCGCTAGTGGTTATAGCGGAACACCTACTGTAAGTTATACTTGTGATAATAAAACCAACACCCCAACCCCTGCCACAATTACTGCTGGTGGTTGCACTATCAATAGTTGCAATGTAAATCAAATAGCTGGGTATGTTGGATTACCAAAAACGGTTCCAAACGGCGCCGTCTCCTCTGCATATTATTATTTTGATTCTTCTGTGTCTTGTGCAGTTGGTTATTATGGTGAACCTCGTCCTTTTTATAATTGTTGGAACACCGATCAGAGTGGCGCGAATAAAGATATAAACCCTGTCGGTTGTCTTATAAACATCTGCACAATTGCTAATGCAACAGGTAATAAAGCACATAATGAAGCAGTTACTTGTGATGCAGGCTACGGCATTGTTAATAAAAAAACCGCCTATGCGTATTGCCCAACCGATGGAGGATCTGGAACTTTACGAACAGCTCAAGGTTCAGAAGTTAGTTGTGAAGCAATTATAAGAGGATACGATTCTGGTTATACAAATCTTGCATCGGCTTCTATAAACTTATATTTTCCACTTTATGCAACAAATTATAATATATCTTGGATAGATATTCATTATCATGACGGGCCTGTCAGAGGTTATAACGATTTTTGCAGTCCTCCAGAAGGAGCGTCTACATGTAAAATAGATCAAGTGTGTGCTGTAAGTAGAAGAGCAGTTGTCTGTCATAATATAAAACACTATTGGATAACATATTGTTTAAAAGGATGGTCTGTTAATATAACTTATAATCCACATACGGTTGGTTGCATATAAGAAATAAAATACCTTATCAGTCTATTACCTATTGTTTAAAAGGATATTCTGCCACAGCTAGAAATGCATGTGTTAAATAAAACATCTTGATTATCTTGATAAATAAGTTTAAAATGATTGTTGTTTTTACCATATGTTCTATATATTAATAAAAATTTATGAAATTGCTAGCCTGCAACAGCAACAAACAACTTGCTTCAAAAATAGCTTCTCATCTTAATATTAGCTTGGTTTTGGCCGAAGTTAAAAAATTTGCCGATCACGAAATTTTTGTAGAAATTGCCGAAAATGTTCGAGGGCAAGATGTTTTTATTTTGCAATCTACATCTTATCCTGCTAACGATCATTTAATGGAATTATTAATTGTTATCGATGCCCTAAGAAGAGCTTCTGCCAAAACTATTACTGCCGTCATGCCTTATTTTGGCTATGCCAGGCAAGATCGTAAAGTTGCCCCCCGCACCCCTATTTCTGCTAAACTAATTGCGAATCTCATCACTTCTGCTGGTGCCGATAGAGTGCTTACTCTCGATTTACATGCTGGGCAAATACAGGGCTTTTTTGATATTCCTGTTGATAATTTATATGCCTCTCCTTTGTTTATTGAGCATATTTTACAAAACTTTGAAGTAAATAATTTAACTATTGTTTCGCCTGATGTTGGTGGCCTAGTGAGGG
>CANEUR010000048.1 GCA_947441875.1 Rickettsiales bacterium
CAATTATTGCTAGTTTTTAGGATCGGATCATCCCACCCAATAATTAGTTGGTATTATTGTTTTATTATCTGGTTCAAGATCATCGCTAATTTTATCAACATCAATAATAACAGGAATTTGTGCACTTAACCCAGCCAAAATGCAAGATCCAGTTGGAAGAATTGGCAACGATTCAAAAGAAATTTTATCTAAATAAGAAACAGTTTTGCCAATTGCCAAAATATCTTTTTCGTTTACAAGCCGATGCAAAAAATAATTATGCAATTGAGAAATGATAGTGTCTGAAATGTCGGATGGTCTTTGACTGGCAATTGTGAGAAAAACTCCAAATTTTCTACCTTCTTTGATTATTTCTTCAAAAGTTTCTAGGCGATAATCTTTCCAAGTTTCACTCTCTCTTTTGGAATTGTCAGATAATATGTTGTGAGCTTCGTCAATTATGATGTTGAGGTATTTTTTTTTGTTGTTCTCTTTTTTCTTTTCTGCATAATATTGATTAGCAACAAGAAGTGGAAAAACCTTTTTTATATCTTGTTTTACATCATGAAGAGAAATTATGGTTAGATTTGCTTGATTATCTTTAGTTGGATTTGCTTTATTATCTTTAGCTTGTTTTTCTATTGTTATAATTTTATCTAAATCTTCAATTTTCTTTAATCTTTTTAGAAGTGGGGAGATATGTTCAGAATTTAAATCTTTTCTTGCTAACTCGTCATAATATTTAAAAACAATTCCTAGTCTAATTTTTCCAAGATCATCTATATTGATGTTATTGATGTTATCTAATTTGATTTTTTCCTGAAAAGATGATTCAAAACAGTTTTTACTTTGATAACATCTAAATTTTTTAGATGTTTTGTCTTGGCTGCATGAATCACACTTATTTTCTTTATAAACAAAATAATCTCCGGTGCTATCTAAATTATTTTTTATAGCTGTTGCTATATCATTTAAAGCATATGCTTTAAAGCACTGATTACATTCATTAACAAACTTGATTATTTCTGGTCTTTCTATTTGTTTCTCTATCAGAAGAAATATGATTCTTTTAATTATTTCCTTTATATTAGAATTCTCAAATTCAAATATTGTTTTGTACTCATTTTTATTAACTTCCCACCTCCAAGCAAAAGCTCTTTCTAAAAATGGCTTTTGCGTTGCTTTAGTTGCTTCAAGTAAAATAGACCAAAATTCAACATCTTTAATTTGCTCTTCTTTTATTGGAAATTTCTTTATCGATCCACTTTCTCCTGTAGATAGCTCATAAACTTCTTTGTTTTCGTCTTTCGTAATTGCTTTTGAATATTCGCCATTAAAATCAATCAAAAGAAATTTGGCATTTTCTTTAAATGCCTTATTATCATCATATTTTTGAAATAAGTGACAATATAAACTGGCGAGAGTGTAAGATTTTCCGCTTCCTGTATTGCCAAAAATGCCAATATGGCTGGCAAATAAGCTGTTAACTCCAATTTTTATTTTTAAACCTTTTTCATTTGATAAAACACCGATTTTTAGCTTGGTATCAGGAACTTCTTTATCATCTTTATCAACATTTCCTTTAAATTGTTTAATAAAATTATGAACCGTATTGAATTCACTTCTTCCAAAAGAAATGCTTCATTATCAAGCAACGGTAACACTTTTATACCTTGCTTAAAATTGCCACTTTCAAAATAACCAACCAAACTAAGCTTTAAAATTCTTTTAATTCTTTCTTTTTCTTGCTTGTAATCTTTTTGAGAAATTAGTTTATTTTCAGTTATAAATTCTTCATCAACTTTACCAATAAGCTCTTGAAAGCCTTTGCAAATTTTAACATAGCTACCAACCGAAACGCCTTTGATGATTTTACCATTAAAAATTAAATGCGGCGAATTTTTTGCTTTATGAACATTGATTTCCACCAACCTTCCACGAACCGCCTCAACTTTTCCGATATATAAAGCTGGATTATTTTCCATCTTCACCACCTGTTTTAGTGTTGGAATTTTCTTTAATTTCAGCTTTACAAGAATCTTCTTTTACGTTTTTTGGTTTTTTTAGTTTTTCAGCTGTTTTCTTAAAAAAGTTTTCGTTAATTGTCTTAAGGTCGAATTTTTCTTTTTCATTCTCTCTGCTTGCAAAAACAACATTTTGACCGTTTATTAAATTCCCTATTGTTTTTTCGTCACCCTCACTATAAGCAAAAATAACCACCAACAATGTTGGGTTTGATTTTACTGCTCTATTGACTATTTCACGAATATGCTCATCGGCAAAAGAAAATCCAAAAACAAATAAAACGGCATTTTCTTTATCAATATTGTTAGAAAACATTCTTAATAATTCATAATAATGAACTTTAAGAGTTGTATCTTTAAACTTGTCTTTATTGGGGTTAATCATGACAAGCTTATTATAAACTTTAATGAAATCATCTACAAGTTTATCATAAACTTTAATGAAATCATCTACATTGTTGTTTTTAATTTTTTCTGCTACTTGTTTATAAATCTCTGAAAACTTTGAAAAGTCATAATTATCGTCTTTTTTACCTAAAAATTCTCCATTTTCCTTAAAGTATTCAACCACTTTTGCTAAATTGCATTTTTTTAATTCTTGAACCGCAGCTAACTTGTTATCATAATAAATTGTGTCCTTTTCACATTTCCAATTTAAGCTTCCATGTAGCTTAAACAAATTAAACAAAGGCAGGGTTGATTGATAATCATAATAGCTTGAAACCTTGTTAATTATATTATGAAAATTTTCTGTTCCAAACTTCGGGTTCATTCTACCAGAAAAACCATCATTAAAGCTTAACGAACACTCTTCTAGAGCTAAATCAAGAAAAATATCAATATTAGTGGTAAATAAATTTACTTGTTTTGGGTAATTATTTGGCCTTTTTGATAAAATTGTTTGCAGTGATTCTAAAAATATTTTGTAATTATTGCTAACGTTATATCTGTCACAAGTTTCATCTTTACAAGAATTTGCTATTAATTCTAAATTTTTTTCAATGCATTTTGTGAAATAATGATGTTTAATCGAAGCTTCTATTATGTTTAAAGTTTCTTTATCCTCTTTATCATTGCCAAAACCATCTTTTTTATCAAAAGCTTCCATTGTTTTTTCTATATCTTGCAAGGTATCCAAAAATGGCCTTGAAGCACCAGAGCCAATTAAAAAATTAAGGTTAGCACTTTCAAGAAGTTTTTCTATTTCTTCGATTCCACATTTTGTCATGTATTTATCTAGGTTTATTTGGCATTAATTAAGCTAGAAAATTAATTCTAATATTTAGTGCAGGTATTTTATTAATATAAATGAAAGTTGCAACCATTAAAGCACAGATATTGCTTATAATAACTCTTTATAAAATTATCTGCCCGATAAATAAATAACAGAAAAACTGGCTAAATATGTTGAGTTTGGCTGTTGTGGGTAGAATTTTTCAATAGCTTGTAAAAAATTTTTAGTGATAAAATTTTTTGGCCTAGCAAATAAAATATTGCTACAACCCATAATTTTTAAATCTTGCAGTAGTTGTTTTAGTTGCGAATATTGAATTTTCATCACATCAAGCATTGCCAGAGGAGATACAAAACCAACTTTAGCAAGCAAATGAGTGGCAGTTTTAAGCCCAATAAGCGGGGGCATTCTGGCAGAAACTCGTTGATATAAAAAATTTTCTGCTTGCTGTGTGGCTAAAAATAATTCGGGCAAATGTTCTTCGCCAAAAAAACTAGCCAAAAATAAGCCATCTTTTTTTAATAATTGTTTTACTTGCTGTAAAAAACTAGGTGGATTATTAATAAAATGCAAACTTAATAAACTAATAACTAAATCAAAACCGTCGGTAAAATAGTGAGAAAACTTGACTTCTGATAAATTTTCTTCATCAAATAATAAATCATCAAATTGACTAAAGATGTTGTTGCTTGTGTATCCCAAATCAAGCAAGCCTTGCCTTATGTTGCCTAGTTTATCGCCAATAATTAAAATTTTGCTAAATTTTTGCCGATAAATTTGCAAATTATCAAGCATTTGTCTAGCAACTTCTTGATACAAAAAAGCATTTTGTTTTAATAAAGATAATTGTCGAAAATGATTGTAAAATAATAATTTTCTATCAAACAGCATCGATAATTTTTGGTATATTCTTTTTTGCCACTTCAATAATATCGAGAGGCTTCATTTCGCCTAAATTAAAATTGCCATAACCAATTCTGATGAGCCTGCTTACTTGCAAACCAAGATGCAACATAATTTTGCGAATTTCGCGGTTTTTACCTTCGGTTAAATGGACGGTGAGCCATGCATTAGAAACACTTTGGCTATCAATAACTGCCTTAATTGGCTTATATCGAACATTTTCGACGGTGATGCCTTTTGCTAATCTTTGCAGTTTTTTTTCATCAACATTGCCAAAAACTCTCACTTTATAGGTGCGTATTAGTTTGTTTTTTGGCAATTCAAAAAACCTTGCCAAACTGCCGTTAGTGGTAAATAAAATAAGACCTTCAGTGTTAAAATCGAGACGCCCAACACTTACCAACCTAGGTAAATTTTTGGGCAATAACGAAAAAATAGTAGTGCGATTTTCTGGATCTTGGTGGGTGCAAATACAACCAACAGGCTTGTAAAACAAAAACAAACGAGTAGCTTGAGGCTTGTTATTTAGCAACTTGCCATCAATTTTGATAGATTCATCTGAAATAAAAGTAGCAGGACTAGAAATAACCACACCATTTACTTGCACCCTGCCTTCTAAAATGAGAGATTCGGCTTCTCTGCGAGAGCATTTGCCAGATTGGGCAATAACTTTGGCGATTCTTATTGGTTTTAACATTGTTTATTTTGATGGTAGTTTTTACAAGACAAAACAAAAGATTGAAAAATTTTGTTGTCGTGCTTATTGGTTAGAAACTCAGGATGCCACTGCACACCTAAATAAAAATCGCGGTGAGAATCTTCTATTGCCTCAATAATGCCATCAGAAGCAGTGGCGGAAACCATAAGATTAGTGCTTTGCACTGCTTGATGATGCGAAGAATTTACTGCAAAACTAGTTTCTTGCACAATTTTGGCCAGTTTTGAGTGGGGCTTAATATTTATTTGATGATAGGGCTGATAATTAGCAAAATCTGGCAAGTTACTTTGTTCATGATTGATAAAACTAGGGTTATCTGGAATATGCTGAATAATTTTGCCATCATGCAAAATACTTAACAACTGCATACCGTTGCAAATACCAAAAATAGGTAATTTTTCATTTTTTACTGCCTCACTTACCAAGCGAAATTCAAAATTTTCTCGAGTAAGATTTAGTTTAGTTTTTGGATGAATTTCGGGTTCTTGGTAGCGATTTGGGTGAATATCCATATTGCCCCCAACAATTAATAAACCATCAATTAAACTCAAATACCGCTCTATTGCTTGATAATTATAAGTAAAAATAAGTGCCGTCGCCTGATTTTGATTAATAGCATCAACATAATTTTGCCTTAAAGCATAGTAATTATAAGCAGAGTAGCCCTTTTCTTTTGAGCCTAAGCAAAAATCAGGCAAAATACCTACGATAGGTTGTATCATGAATAATTTAATTAAGTTCGGTTGGAATATTAAAGCAAAAATGACTTGGCAAGCTTTGTAAATATTGTTTTAACTCATTTTTTAAAAACTGCAACGATGCTGGCGAATCACCCTCGCATCTCGCTACTACAAGGGCTTGAGTATTAGATGCTCGAAGCAACCACCAACCATGTTTATTGCTAACTCTAATACCATCTATGTTGTTAAAATTTTGCTGATTAACATTGAGTTTATTTTGTAAAAACTGCACAATAGCAAATTTATCTTCTTCGTTGGTTTCAATTTTAATTTCGGAGGTAGCATAACTAATAGGAAGTTGTTTTAATTTTTCTGCCAAAGAAATATTGCTGTTGCTTATAATATTAAGTAAGCGAATGCTGGCATATAAAGCATCATCAAAACCATAATATTTATCGGCAAAAAAGATATGCCCAGACATTTCTCCTGCAAGCATTGCTTTGGTTTCTTGCATTTTTTGTTTGATAAAAGTGTTGCCAGTTTTGCACATCAAAGCATTGCCACCTGCATTTTTGATGGCAGAAAAAAGTTTATCACTCGCTTTCACATCGGCAATAATTGTGGCAGAAGGGTTGTTAGCTAAAACATCTTGAGCATAAAAAACCATTAACTGATCGCCATAAATAATGTGTCCTTCATTATCAACTGCACCAATTCTATCACCATCGCCATCAAAAGCAATACCCACATCACAATTATTTTTTAGCACACAATCAACAAGATCAGCTAAATTTTCTGGCACCGCAGGATCGGGATGATGATTAGGAAAATTAGCATCAATTTTTGTATAAAGCAAAATTGTTTCACAAGAAAATTGCTCTTGCAGTTGCTTACTTAACTGCTCTAAAACCTCACCTGTAGCACCGTTACCAGCATCAAAAGCAATTTTTAGTGGTTTAGTAATATTTAAATCGAGCAATAGTCTGCTGATGTAGGCTTGCATAATATTGATTTTATGCACCGAGCCACTACCAACAATAAAATTATTATTTTTAACAATTTCGGCAAGCTGTAAAATTTGTTCACCAAAAAATGGCTTGTTTTTTAGCATCATTTTAAAACCATTATGATCTTTAGGGTTATGCGAACCAGTAATCATGATGCCAGCATCGGCTTGCTGATGATAAACCCCAAAATAAAGCAAAGGAGTAGGCCCTAAACCAACATCAAAAACATTGATACCGCAACTTACAAGACCATTGATAAGCTCTTGTTTTAAAGCAGGGGAACTTGCTCTGCCATCGCAGGCAACCACGATGTTTTTATAGTTATTTTGATGCAAAATTGTGGCAAAACTTTTGCCAATAAAAAAAGCATCTAGGTTATGTAGAGTTTCTTGATAAATACCTCGAATATCGTAGGCTCTTAAAATGCTAGAATGAAATTGATGCAACATATTTTGGTGATTGTAGTTATTACTTTGAAAAGTTTAATTTAATTATTTTTGTTGTCAAGAAGATGTTATGCCAATTTCTAGAGTTGGTTGCTTTCCTGATTTTTTTGTTGAGGTTTTCAATTGAGTTAGTGGCATATATCATTCTGGTTACTTCTAGGTTAAAATCAAGATAAGTAAAGTAATATTCTAACTCATGATTTTCAAAAAAGGAAGAAATATTTGGATATTTATCTGCACCGG
>CANEUR010000049.1 GCA_947441875.1 Rickettsiales bacterium
GGCAAAAATTTTTGCCAAAAGCAATCCAAAAGGCACACTGCCTAATAAATAACCAATAATGAGCAAACTAACAAATAACATAATTAAGATTTTTTAGGTTTATTGCGAAAATCAGAAAAAGAAATGACATTTGCAGAATCAGAAATAGCCGAATGTTCTGGTTGTTGATTGTTAAAAACTGGCTGAGAAAAATTTTCGACCTCATCTTCGTTATATTTGACATTAAATTTTAAAGAGAAATTCATAGAAGGATCAGAAAAAGAAGAGATTGCCTTGTATGGAATAACCAAAGTTTCTGGCTTACCACCAAAAAATAAAACTATGCGAAAGTTTTCCAATTCAACCAGCATTGATTTAAATTGAAATTGAATAGCGATAGTCATTTCTTCTGGATATTTTTCAAGCAAATGCGGAGTAATTTTTACCCCTGGAAATTTGGTAAGAAAGCCAATTAAAAAATAGTGTTTACCTGGTAAACCGTTAGCTGCAACTTTTTTTAGCACTTCACAAATTACCAAGCGCATTGAGTTTTCTACAATTTCGTCGTAACCGATAAGATCGTCCATAAAATAAATAAAAAATTAATTAGCAAAACGAAAATGAAAAACATCACCATCTTGCACCACATATTCTTTGCCTTCAAGCCTTAATTTACCAGCATTTTTACAACCTTCTTCGCCACTAAATTTAATATAATCAAGATAAGAAACAGTTTCGGCCCTGATAAATCCTTTTTCAAAATCGGTATGAATAACTCCAGCGGCCTTAGGAGCCGTGAGACCTTTTGACAACACCCAACTATGACATTCTTTTGGCCCTACGGTAAAAAATGAAATGAGGTTTAACAAAGAAAAGCCAGATTTAATAATTTGCGATAAGCCAGTTTGACTAAGCCCTGCCGCTTTTAAATATTCGAGTTTTTCGGATAAACTATCAAGGGAAGCAACTTCGGCTTCAATTTGGGCAGAAATATTTAAACAAATATAATTATTTTTTTGACAATAATCTAAAACATTTTGTGAGTGCTCGTTGCCTGCAACTTCGTGTTCGGCTAAATTGCAGACAAAAAGCTGCGGTTTAGCGGTAATAAGTTGTAAGTTTTTAAGTATTTTTTGCTCATCAGCATCGGCAACATTTAAAGCACTGGCTGGCTTGCCTTCTGCTAAAATCAAGATTATCTTTTTTATTAAAACAACTTGTGGCAATAAATCTTTATCAGTTTTGGCTTTTTTTTCGAGGGCAGGAAGTCTTTTTTCGAGGCTTTCAAGATCGGCAATAGCAAGCTCTAGCTGAATTAATTCAATATCACGCACAGGATTTATTGAGTTTTCAACATGCACAATATTATTATCTTCGAAGCATCGAAGCACATTAATAATAGCATCAACTTCACGTATATGCGATAAAAACTGATTGCCTAAACCCTCGCCCTTGCTTGCTCCCTTTACTAAACCAGCAATATCAACAAATTCTATTTGTGAAGCAATAATTTCGGCAGAACCTGCAATTTTTGCTAATTGCTCTAAACGCACATCTGGCACATTTACTTTGCCTAAATTAGGCTCTATGGTGCAAAAAGGATAATTTGCTGCTTCGGCAGAAATAGTTTGGGTAAGTGCATTAAATAAAGTTGATTTTCCAACATTTGGTAACCCAACAATTCCACATTTTAAAGACATAAAATTAATTTTAATTTGAAAATAAATAATGAGTTTACTAAACTTATCTTAACTTTTCAATCAAAATTCTTAGGTATTATAAATGATTAGCAAAATTTTTTCTTTGATTCTATTTTTTATGATGTTAGGTGGTTGTTTTTTACATAAAAAAGCCACAATTAAGCATAATAATTTTATTTTACAAGAACTTGATTTTTCACAACTAAACAACTGGCAACAAGATAATCATCTAGAAGCTTTGCAGGCTTTTTTAAATTCTTGCGATAAAATGGCAAAACTCCAGCAAAATAAGCCAATAAACGGCTCTATTTTACACATCACCCCTGCCGATTATTATGATGTTTGTCAAATAGCTAAAGTGGTTAGCACCTTAGATAACCAACAAGCCAAAAACTTTTTTGAAAACTGGTTTAGAGTTTTTAAAATTGAGGGCAAGCAGGAAAATAAGCTTTTTACTGGCTACTATGAAGCAACTTTATTTGGTAGCTATAAAAAAAATCATCGTTACAAATACCCTGTTTATGGTTTACCAAGTAATAGTTGGTTTGATTTTACCAGAGAACAAATTAATAACGGAGCATTGGCAAATAAAAAACTCGAATTACTTTATGTTGATAATGCAGTTGATTTATTTTTTACTCATATTCAAGGATCGGCTACGGTAATTTTACCAAATCATAAAAGAATCAAACTTGTTTATGCTGGTAAAAATAAGCAAAAATTTGTGGCAATAGGCAATTATTTATTAAAAAATGGCATTTTAGATTTTGAAAATATCAGTCCACTAAACATAAAAGAATGGCTCAAGCAAAACCCAGAAAAACAGCAAGAGATACTTAACTTAAATCCTTCTTACATTTTTTTTGCCCTCTCTAACTCTAAAGAAACCATTGGCTCTTTCGGAAGCCCACTTACCGCCGAAAGATCTCTTGCTATTGATGATGAATTAATAACTTATGGCAGTTTGCTTTGGGTAGAAATTGAAAAACAAAATTTTTATAAATTGATGACATCGCAAGATACTGGCTCCGATATCAAAGGCCTAGGCAGGGGAGATATATTTTTTGGCAGTGGATTTCAAGCCGAAGAAAAAGCATCAAAAATGTATGGCAAAGGTGATTATTATTTGTTGATACCAAGTAATACCATTTTCCATATTTAAATAACAGTGATATGTCTAAATTACAAAAAATCATTATTATTTCAGGACCAACCGCTTCTGGCAAATCGGCTTATGCAATAAAATTAGCCAAACAATTTAACGGAGCAGTTATTAATGCCGATGCTTTACAAATTTATGATAGTTTGCCAATTTTATCTGCTCAGCCTAGTTTAGAAGAACAACAAGGGGTTTTGCATTATCTTTATGGCATTTTAAACTATACAAAACAATGTTCGGTAGCAATTTGGCTAAAGTTAGCAAAAGAAAGTATTGCAAATTGTTTTTTACAAAATCTAACACCAATAGTTGTTGGTGGCACTGGCATGTATTTATCGGCTTTGCTTGATGGTATTAATTTTATTCCTGAAATCGAAAAAACTTTTATCTTGCAAGCAGAAAATTTATATCAACAAATGGGGCAACAAAAATTTGCTCATCAGTTTGGAAACAATAAAATTATTGATAAACAAAAACTCATTCGCTATGCTTCGGTTTATTTGCAAACCAATAAAACTATCGATTTTTGGCATCAACAAGAAAAAATAAAAATCTTTCCTCAAGCAACATTTGAGCATTACACTATCAAATTACCTAGACAAAAACTTTATGAGAACTGCAATTTACGATTTTTGCAAATGTTAAAAAGCGGAGCAATGCTAGAAGTAGAAAAGTTGCAAAAAGAAATTAATGGTGGTATTTATAGCATCACTAAAACCATTGGTTTTGCAGAAATTACACGATATTTAGCAGGAAACCTTGATTTGCAATCGGCAATTAACTTAGCAAGCCAAAAAACTCGAAACTATGCTAAAAGACAACTAACCTGGATAAATAATCGTTTTGCACTGGCAAATGAAATTAGAATTTGAAATATTTCTTGCGATATTTAAAAGTGAAGAGTAGTGTTATATTATGTAACTGTTGCATTATAAAAAGTTCCATAAAATATCTAAAAAAGATAAAATCAAAGCAAAACTTAGTGGCACCACCAAGTTATCGTCGAGTTTTAATAAATCAGATCTGGCTTCAAGAGCGGTAGCAAAAATAACACCAAAAAGCGAATAAATATAAAAAACCCAGTTCTTGTAGTTAAAATAACAGCCACAAACAACAACTACAACCATTGCTAGGCAAAAAAAAGCAATTGAGCCAGCTGAGGTTTTTTGATAAAAAGGCTTACTTTTAATTGATTTGCCAACAATAGAAGCAAAGCCATCGGCAATTGCTAAAATAAACAAAGACATTATTGCCACAACTGGTTTTGCAAAACTAAAAACTAAACTAGCCGAAAGAAAAGCATAACTTACACCAGATAATTTTGGTTGATTTTTCTCATGGTCTCGCATGATTTTACCAAAAATAACCAAAAATAAGCTATTTAAAATATTATTTTTATGTCTAAAAAAATCAGCAAGCACAATTATAAAAGTTGCCACAAACAAAGAGATAAAAAAGATTTTTTTATTTTTTACTATTACATAGCTTATCGGCAATAATATTAAACAAAAATGAAAAACTTTACGATATATTTCAAACTTAAATTTCAATATCTGTTGCATAAAAAAAATCTCAAAATTACTGGTTTTTACGATATAAAACTACTTCATTTTTATTGATATAGCCTAAAATTTTTCGAGATTGTTCGTCTACCAAATCGAGATCAAGAGATTGTAAATTCATATTTTCTACTGCTTTAGATTTTGCTTGTAAATTTTGTTGTAAAATTTGCTTGGTTAGTTGGAGATCATTAAAATTATATAACACATTTTTATAAGCAAAAAAACCTTTGTTGCCAAAAAAAGCAATAATTAAAAAATAAATAATCAAACCAAAACAAATACAGTAAGAAATAAAAAAGCTTTTCGATATTTGATAGTTATCAACCAAATTGTAGAGATAATTACGAGTTTTTAGCATTTTTTATTTTTACAAGCCTTCGCATATTGCTAAAGCCGATTCAACAATATTATGAGTTTTTGGTAATGCTAATTTTTCAAGATTAGCAGCATAAGGCAATGGAGCATCAACCGAAGCTAGTTTTTTCACTGGCGCATCGAGATAATCAAATGCTTGATCCATCACTACATAAGCAATTTCACTTCCTACACTGGCAAAAGGAAAGCCTTCTTCAACAGTAAGGCATCGACCAGTTTTCTGCACAGAAGAAATAATTGTGGCAGTATCAAGTGGCCTAATAGTGCGAAGATCGATAACTTCTGCCGAAATATTATATTTTTCTTGCAATTCTTCTGCAGCCTCAAGAGCATATTTAACCATTAAAGAAAAGGCAATAATAGTAATATCAGAGCCTTCTCTTGTTATTTTTGCCTTGCCAATTTCAACCAAATGATCTTGCAAATATTCTTCTTCAAAAGAAAAACCATAAGTAATTTCGTTTTCTAAAAAAATAACAGGATTTGGATCACGTATTGCTGATTTTAATAAACCTTTGGCATCGGCAGAACTATAAGGGGCAACAACTTTTAATCCCGGAATTGAGGCATACCAAGCCGCATAACATTGCGAATGTTGAGCTCCTACTCTAGCGGCGGGCCCGTTTGGACCTCTAAACACAATGGGGCATTTTACCTGCCCTCCCGACATATAGTTGGTTTTGGCTGCTGAATTAACAATTTGATCGATGGCTTGCATAGCAAAATTAAAAGTCATAAATTCAACCACTGGGCGTAAACCAACAAAAGCCGAACCAACTGCTAAGCCAGCAAAGCCATGCTCGGTAATTGGAGTGTCAATTACTCTTTTTGCCCCAAACTCGGCTAATAATCCTTGAGTTACTTTATAGGCACCGTTATATTCAGCAACCTCTTCGCCCATTACATAAACTTGTGGATTTAGCCTCATTTCTTCTGCCATTGCTTCTCTTAAAGCTTCTCGAACTGTGAGTTTTTTTAAAGTAGCCATATGTTCTGGTTTTGGTTATTTTTTAATTATAAATTTCGGTTAAAAGCTCTGATTCTGCTGGTTCTGGACTGTTTTTTGCAAACTCAACAATATCGTTTATTTGTGTTTTAATGCCGTTTTCAATAAATTTAAAATCATCTTCATTAGCTATTTTATGCTCTAAAACACTGTTTTTTAAGCTATCGATAGGATCTTGATCTTTTTTGCAATTAAGCTCTTCTTTAGAGCGATAGGTAGCAGGATCAGACATTGAGTGCCCACGATAGCGGTAGGTATCGAACTCAAGCAACACAGGGCCATTGCCAGATCGAACAAAATCAACCGCTTTTTGCCCTTCTGCTATTACTTCAAAAATATTCATGCCATCAATTTTAAAGCCAGGAATATTAAAACCAACTCCCCTTTTATGTAACTCGGCGATAGAAGAAGAGCGTGAAACTGAAGTTCCCATAGCATAATGATTGTTTTCGATGATAAACAAAATAGGTAAATTCCACAACTTTGCCATGTTGAAAGCCTCGTAAACTTGCCCTTGATGAGCGGCTCCGTCGCCAAAATAACAATAAGTTACATTATTAGTGTTGTTATATTTATCGGCAAAAGCCAAACCAGCACCAATTGGCACTGATGCACCAACAATGCCATGACCACCATAAAAATGTTTTTCTAGATCAAATAAATGCATTGAGCCACCCTTTCCTTTAGAAGAGCCTTGGGCTCTGCCTAAAAGCTCGGCCATGATTTTTTTAGGATCAGAGCCAAGAGAAATCATGTGACCATGATCTCGATAAGTTGTAATTACTTTATCGCCTTGTTGCATAGTGTGATGCATACCAGTAGAAATAGCCTCTTGCCCAATGTATAAGTGGCAAAAACCAGCAATTAAGCCCATACCGTAAAGCTGCCCTGCCTTTTCTTCAAACCGACGAATTAGCAACATTTGTTGATAAAAATCAAGTAATTTTTGCTTAGAAAAGTTATGAATAAAATTATGGTTTTTTTTGTTTTTATCGCTGTTTGTAGCCATATGAAACTCTGATTATGAAAATAAATAAAAATATTGAGTTAATTATAGAACGGTTCTATTATAGAATTTAACCAAAAATAATGTCAACAATTTTATTTTCAAACAAAACTTATTGCTTAACAAAATATAGTAATTTAAAATAATTTTAACTTATTAAAATTTAATTTACTATGAAAATTTTTTTACTTATTTTAATACTTATTGCTCTAATAATTCTTACTTCTTGCATTTTTTTTACCGAAAAAAATTATTATCATGGTAATAGTTCAAATCATTTTGATGGCAAAAAATTTCATAATTTAAATGCAGAAGGGGCAAAAAGCTTTTCTTCTTATCATAAATCTAAGCAAGAATACATCAAAACTCACGGCAAAACCCAATGGCCACA
>CANEUR010000050.1 GCA_947441875.1 Rickettsiales bacterium
ATGGCTAAAATTGTTTTTTCTTAAAATCGTGAAATGACATAAAAATAAGCAGAGGAAGGTAGCTAATTGATTGAAAAAAAATAATCAATAACTCGGTAGAATTTATAGAGCTAGCATAAGCAAGCCATGAACTTTGAGAAAATAAATCGAGTCTCGGAAACAAAACCGATAAAAATTTTAAAGATATTGCTAAGGCATTATAAGAATTTATGGTAATTTTTTCTGGTAATTCTATTGCTAAAACAAACATACCCATTAATCGAGAAATGGCATAAAACCCTAAAGAAGATAAAATAGCAGAAAAAGCATTTTTTAAAATAAGCGAGCTAAGTAAGGCAAAACAAATTACAATTAAATTTTCGGCTAAAACTGTAAGAAACCAACAAACTAAACCCATGTTATAAATACCAAAAATAACCATTGCTATAAGAGTTAGTGGTAGTAGAATAATAATACCAGCTACAAAAAAACCAAGCAGATAACCTAAAATAAATTGTTCTCGAGAAATGGCTTTTGATAAAATAAATTCTATTTCTTTGTGTTCGAAAGCTCTATTTATAGTGATGCAAACAAATAAAATTAAACCACAAGATAAAATAGTGCGACAAGAACCAGCAAAATAAGCAACACTAGTTTGGGTTTGCTCAACTAACATGGTAGAGCCTAAAAATATAGCGATTGCTAAACAGATAGCAACTGTGATAAATAAACCTAGATAAAGTTTATCTCGTAATCCATTTCTTAAAATGTATTTTAAAATTGGCATCATAAACTAAAAATATTCTCGACGATTAACATCGTATTTTTCTTGTAGTTCGCGATCAACACTGTTGGCTTGACTACTAGAATGAATGATAGTTGCTTTAATAAATATCACAGTTTCTTTTATGTCAGAAGAGCGGTTAACAAATTTGAAAAACCACCCCAATACTGGAATTTTACTAACAAATGGCACACCAGTTTGAGAATTTGTAGAAGAATCTTCCATTAAACCTCCTAGCACCAATACATTACCACTTTGTATTTTGGCAATAGTTTTTAATTCACGAGTTACAATAACAGGAATTAAGTTCTTTTCATTTACCGGATCTTGTACTTTTTGGTTGCTAGTAGTGAATTTTGGTTCAATACTTATGGTAACCTCATTAGTTTTAAGATTAATTGAGGGAGTGAGGTTAAGTATAACACCTACCGATTCTTCTTGTTTTGTAGAGTTTAAAACATTTCCAGTACCAGGAGTTGCTAATGTTCCTACAGTTCCTGCGGTTTGCTCAATTTTAAAATATACTAATTTATTGGCAAAAGTAAGAGTTGATTTTTGGTTATTTATAGCATTAATTCTAGGGCTAGAAACTGCTTTAGTAACTCCAAAGGTTGAAAGAGCTTTTACTGCTAAATTAATATCAGGACCTAAGCCAAATATTTTAACAGTTTTTCCTGGTATATAAGAAAAACCAGTGTCTGTTTTGGGATTGATTTTAGAAAAATTAGAAGTCACATTGGAATTTGCTATTCCACCACTTGCACCGCTTATAGCGCTCCAAGATTTATGCCCCCAATCTATACCAGCAGAAAAACTATCTTTTAAAGAAACTTCTACAATTTTTGCCTCAATTAACACCTGTGCCGAAGCTTGTTTGTTAACTTCGTTGAGATATTTTTCGATAGCTAAATGTTGTCGGGTATTAGCATAAATGGTAAAAAAACCAGAGTTTTTATTGGCAACAACCGAGCCATTAACTTGAGAAGAAGAGGAAGATGATGACGAAGAAGATTCAAGGGGATCGGAAGAAGTGGTAAAATTACTTTTTGGAGCTTCCGCAATTAAAATATTATCTAGATTAGTTTTTATTTCATCCCATAAGGGAGAATCTGGTAAAAAATCGGAATAATAATTTTTTAAGAAAGATTTATCTGACTCAAAAAACAAAACTTTATTTTTGTAAGAATATCGTAAATTTGCCTGAGCACAAATACGATCGATAATTTCTTTGAGTGGGCGATTATTGGCATTAATAATAACTCCACCAGAGTTATTAACTGCTGAATCGATATCAACATCAATGTTAGCAGCTCTACCAATATCAACTAAAGCATCAATTACAGGATTAGCAGAGTTAATATAAACAGACATTAAAATATCGCCACCAATAATTGGAGGGGGGGGAGTTATGATAGATTTATTTAGCTTTGGAATTGAAGATTGTATTTGTTGTTGAATTTTGTCTTTGGATGAGCTATCTTTTTTTGCTTTTATCATTGATTTTTCAATATCAGAAATAGATAGATTAGATTTTGTATCGAAAGCATCTAACTTGCCTTTAGAACAAGAGAAACTTACAAACAACATAAATAATAGCAATATCTTGCAAAAAAATGATTTGTAAATCTTAAATAGATTTGGCACAAAAATATATGAAAATAAAAATTTAAATTGATTTGCAAAATTATAATTCATTAACTAGAATAATTACAAGTTCTTTTTTAAAAATTTTTAATATTGTTTTTTTATTGCATCAATTGTCTTTTTTTATGCTTAGTTCCGAAAATAAAATATTCACCAATTTATCTGGTGAGCAGTCTTTTAGTTTAAATTTCGCTCAAAAAAGAGGAGATTGGCACAATACCAAATCTTTTCTTAACGAGGGTAGCGAATATATTATTGAGCAAATCAAAGCCTCTGGATTAAGAGGTAGAGGAGGTGCTGGATTTCCCACTGGCATGAAGTGGTCTTTTGTTCCAAAGAAAGAAAATCAACACATTGGAAAGCCTCATTATTTAGTTATTAATGCCGACGAATCTGAGCCTGGAACCTGTAAAGATCGAGATATTTTACGATATGAACCTCATAAATTAATAGAGGGGGCATTGCTTACATCAAAAGCAATTAATGCGAAAACTTGCTATATTTATATTAGGGGCGAATATTTTCGCGAAGCCGAAATTTTGCAAAAAGCTATCGACGAAGCTTACAATACTAAATTCATCGGCACAAATGCTTGTAACTCTGGCTACGATCTCGATATTTACATTCATCGTGGAGCAGGAGCCTATATTTGTGGCGAAGAAACCGCATTACTAGAAAGTTTAGAGGGCAATAAAGGTCAACCTAGGTTAAAACCACCATTTCCTGCTTTAATTGGGCTTTATGGTTGCCCAACAGTTATTAATAATGTCGAATCTATTGCAGTTGTGCCAACCATTTTAAGAAGAGGAGCCAACTGGTTTGCCTCTTTGGGTCGAGAAAAAAATACAGGCACCAAAATTTTTTGCATTTCAGGGCATGTTAATAAGCCTTGTAATGTTGAAGAAGAAATGGGCATTTCGTTAAAAGAACTTATCGAAAAACATGCAGGCGGAGTAATTGGTGGCTGGGATAACTTATTAGCTGTTATACCGGGCGGCTCTTCAGTTCCACTCATTAAAAAAGAAGTGTGCGATACAGTTTTAATGGATTTTGATTCTTTAAAAGCCGTTGGCACAGGTCTTGGCACCGCTGGAGTTATTGTTATGAATAAATCAACCGATGTTGTAAAGGCTATTGCTAGACTATCTCATTTTTATAAACACGAATCTTGCGGTCAATGCACCCCATGCCGAGAAGGAACTGGCTGGATGATGCGAATTCTTGATCGTATGGTGGTTGGTAATGCCAAAACAGAAGAAATAGATCAGCTTTATAATATCAGCAAACAAATTGAAGGTCACACTATTTGCGCTTTAGGAGATGCAGCTGCTTGGCCTGTGCAGGGTTTAATTAAAAATTTCCGCACAGAAATTACCAAAAGAATACAAAATTATCATCAAAATAACTAATCAAAATAACTAACCATGACTAGCAAAATTGTTGCCTTAATTACCGCTTGCGGCAGAGGAACTCGTTTATTACAAGAAAACGGTATTCCTAAGCAATACTTACCGTTGCTTGGAGTGCAGATGCTTCGACATTCTATTTTAGCATTTTTAAACCATCCTAAAATTGATGATGTCTTGTGTGTTATTCATCCAGACGATCTTTTGCTTTATGAAAACTCTACTATTGGTCTTGATTTACTAAATCCAGTTTTTGGCGGCGAAACCAGACAAGCATCTATTTATAATGGTTTAGTTGCTCTTACCGATTATAATCCTAGTAAAGTTTTGATTCACGATGGAGTCCGACCTTTTGTTTCAAAAAGAATCATCAATGGCATTTTAGAAAAACTCGAAACTCATCCTGCGGTTATTCCTGCTATTGCTGTTGAAGACACTTTAAAAAAAATTGGTGAAGGCAAAATCGAATGGACTTTAGAACGCGAAAATTTATGGCGAGCCCAAACCCCGCAAGGTTTTATATATAATGATATTTTAAATTCGCACACCGCTTTTAAAGATTTACATTTTACCGACGATTCTTCTTTAAATGAATATGCTGGCATTCCTGTAGCAATTATTCCTGGTTCGCAAAATAATTTTAAAATTACCACCCAAGAAGATTATGAAAGAGCTAAATATTTAGCAAATTTTATCTTTGGAGCAACTAAACAAACCAAAATTGGCTGTGGTTTTGATGTTCATGGCTTTGATTACAACTCAAATAATCACACCATTAAACTTGGTGGCATAGATATTCCTTTTGTAGGCAAAATTATTGCTCATTCCGATGGAGATGTAGTTATTCATGCCTTAATGGATGCTTTGCTTGGCTCTATTGGTGCTGGCGACATTGGTGAGCATTTTCCTAATACCGAAAAATGGCGAAATTGCAATTCGCAAACCATGTTAAATAAAGTAGTTGGCATGCTTTATGATAAAAAAGCCAATATTATTAATGTTGATATTACCATTATTGCCGAAAAGCCCAAAATAGCCGATTATAAATTGTTAATGCAAAAAAATTTGGCTAATCTGTTGGGCATTGCCACCTCCGATGTCAATATTAAAGCAACCACCACCGAAAAATTAGGCTTCTTAGGAAGAGCAGAAGGAATTGCCTGTCAGGTAGTTGCTTGTATTAATGTTGATTCTCAAGTAAGCGAAGAATAATACTAATTCTCATCTTTAAATAATCAAATAACTTCATATTTATTAATTTTAATTTTTAGTTTAAAACAATGCTACAATCTTTTTTGACGAAGCTAGAAATTTTATTTTATCTTTTTTCAATAGACTTCTTATTTTTTTGCTTTTATAATTTACTTATCAAAAAATAAATATTTTTTCTATGGTAAAAATTTTCACCAAAATACTTTTTTTAGTTATTGTTTTTTTATTGCCTAATGTTGTTTTTGCACATATTTCAAATACACAAAAACACTCTGAAAGCGGTGTTGAAACTAAAATAATTGGTAGTGTTGCAGATCTTAACAATCAGTTAAAAATTGTTTTGGGTCTTGATTTTAATCTTCCTTCTGGCTGGAAAATATATTCGCAAAATTCAAGTGATATAGGCATTCCTCCAAGTCTTAACTTTGATGGCTCTAGCAATTATCAAAGCCATCAAATTATTTGGCCAAAAGCTAAAGAAGGTCAAGAAAATTTTGGTTCTGAAGTTATCAAATATCATTATTACGATCACCATATTATCTTGCCTGTTATTCTTGATGTTTCCGATATCTCTTATGCCAATAAAATCAAGCTTTCCTTGCAATATTCAATATGCAATAATATATGCATTCCAATTCAACAAAATTTTGAGTTTACTTTAAAAAAAGATGTGCAAACTGATATTTTACAACAAATTCAGCAATTTAGCACTCTACAATTATTACCAAATAAATCATCCAACCCTCTTGATTTCATAAATATAAACAATCCTATCAAAAAAAAGCTTTCTTTAACAATAATTATTGGGGCGATAATTGGCGGATTTATTCTAAATATTATGCCATGTGTTTTGCCAGTACTTTCTATTAAATTAATATCTATTTTAAAACACTCTGGATCTCATATTAATAAAATTCGTTTTAGTTTTTTTGCTACTATTTTAGGTATTATATTTTGTTTTTCTGCTTTAGCAATAATAACTTTTATTATTAAATCTACTAGCATATCTCTTGGCTGGGGTTTTCAATTTCAAAACCCCTATTTTCTTATTTTTATGATCACTATTTTAGTGCTTTTTACCGCTCAGTTATGCGGTTTTTTTGAAATAGAAGTAAATTCTGCTTTGGCATCTGTATTAAATAAAAAAATTTCAAAACAAGAAATTAAAAAACATATTTTTTTACCAAATTTTTTATCAGGAATATTAGCTGTTTTATTGGCAACTCCTTGTTCGGCACCATTCTTAGGAACGGCAATTTCTTTTGCTTTTACTCAAGATTTTTCTACAATATTTTTTATTTTTATTTGCATAGGATTTGGTTTTTCTCTGCCTTATATTTTGCTAATTATCACCCCACAATTTATTAAATTACTACCTAAACCAGGGGCTTGGATGCAAAAAACCAAACAAATTATGGCAGGCATGCTTGGTGCAACAGTAATTTGGCTTATTTCTATTTTAACCGAAAATATTGGGCTTATTGCCTCGTTTATTGTTTTTGTGGCTAATTTATTGATGTTTTATTGTTTAAAAAGCAAAATCAAGAATAAAATAAAAACAATTTTATTCTTGATTTTATTTACAGTTTCTGCTATTGTGCCAATGAAATTTCATTATCATAAAAAAGCCCAAGAAGATGCCTACAATTCTTTATGGTCTACCTTCGATGAATCAATCTTAAATAATCTTATCAAAGAACAAAAAATAGTGTTAATCGATATTACTGCTAAATGGTGCATTACTTGTCATGCTAATAAAATTTTAGTTTTAAAAAGTCCTGAAATTGTTGAGTTATTGAAATCTAGGCAAATAATTGGTTTAAAAGCCGATATTACCTCTCCAGATCAAGATATTATCAATTTTATGAAAAAACATAATAGAGTAGCCATTCCTTTTAATGCTGTATATGGTCCAAATGCCAAAAACGGTTTACTAGCAAGCGAATTACTCAGTAAACACGAATTACTTTCTTTAATTAAACAAGCACAAAGTCAAAACAATCTATATTAACAAAAATGTATCGACTATATCATCACCCTCTTTGTCCTTTTTCGCGAAAAATCAGAATTCATTTATCGGCAAAAGAAATTGGTTTTGAA
>CANEUR010000051.1 GCA_947441875.1 Rickettsiales bacterium
TCATATAAACATTTATCTCTTTCTGAAACACATTGTAATTGATTCAAAACTTCTTGTTGTTTTGAAGTGAGTTTTTGATAGCTACCGCTATCAATGATTAAAAATTTTAAATTAAAATCGGTTTGAGCGGCTATCGATAAAATATCTTCTGGTTGAATAATTTTAATTTTATCTTTACTAAACCAATAAAGACCAAAAATTTTTTTAGTGTTATTAAGTAGAACATAAAGTTTAAAATGATTAATATCAGCAATTTGCAGAATTGGCTCGGTAAGAAAAATTTCGTGATTGATTTTTTTTGCTAAAAAAGTTGGCTTAGCATAATAAAAAATAATAATTAAAAACAAATGAATTGCAAAAGTAAAATAAGCTAAATTTAAAGCTAAATTACTTAATTTTTTTTCTGAAATTATGATGCTTATCAAAATGCAAAATGGCACTAAAGCATAAATTACATAAGTGCCAATCATATTTCTCATAAAAGTAAGAATAAACATTGGGGCTAAAAAAGAAATTGTCAAAAAGCTATATTTTTTTTGTAAAAAATTTTTGGCAAAACTAAAGTGTTTAACAACAATCAGCCACACTGGTAAGGTAGTAATAATGAAAAAAATCCAAATAGCTCCAAAAAACACCTCATGAGCATGACCGTAGCGATCACCTTGCCAACTAGGGTTAATAAAGCGTTGAAAATTTTCTCCTAAAATAAAATATTCTAAAAATCCAGGATAGGCTTTTTCTGCCAAAATAAACCATGGCAACGACAAGCCAACAAAAATGGTAGTTCCAACAAGTATTGGAAATTTAGTAAAAAATTCCTTCCATCTTTTGGCAATACAAAGATAAATCACAATCGAAAAAGCACAAAAAACGATTCCTACAAAACCCTTGGTAAGTATAGCAATTACAGAGCCTAGAAAAAAACAATAGCCATAAAAATTTTTAGGTTTATCGCTATTTATTTGGAGCCAAAAAGAGCAAGAAATCATGGTAGTGCCAAGCAATAAAAAAGCTTCGGTCATGACGCTAGGAAGAATATAAAAAATTAATGTGCAGGAAGTAGTTAAAACACTAAAAACAGCAACTTCTTGATTATAAATTTTTTCGGTTGATAAAAAAATAAACAATAAAACCAAAAGTAATGCTAGAAAATGAGGCAATCTGCCAGCGAATTCGGTAAAATCTAAAAATTCAAAGGAAACGGCAGAAGCCCAAAAGACTAAGGGAGGTTTGCCAAAAAATGGTTCGTCTGGCGAAAAAAATGGCATCAAGTAGTTATTGTTAAGTGCCATTCTCATAGCAATTGAAGCATATCGAGCTTCGGAGATCCAGTAAAAACTACAGCAAGAAATTAAAATAAATTTACTCACTAAAATAAAAAATAAAAACCAAATTATTTTCTCTTGGCTGTTTAGTTTTTTGTATTCTGTAAGCATATTTTTAACAAAATCAATTTTATTTTACATTGTAAAAAATATTGTGCAAAGCTATTAAATAACTATATTCTTGACACCCTGTAATAGTAGCATTAACCACTTTACTTACAAAAGAATGATGGCGAAAGTTTTCACGTTTATAGATATTTGATAAATGTACTTCTATTTTGTAGCCAGTGAATATTTCGAGGGCATCGGCAATAGCCACAGAAGTGTGAGTGTAGCCAGCGGGATTGATAATTAAAGCTTGTGCTTTGCTGTTTATAGCTTGGTGAATTTGCTCTATTATTTCGCCTTCGTGATTAGATTGAAAAAAATCTAGATCGATATTAAGGTTACTAGCTAAACTCAAGCATTGTTGCTTTATAGTTTCTAGGTTTGTGTTGCCATAAATTTGAATATCGCGCAAATGCAATAAGTTAAGGTTTGGACCATTGATGATAAAGGTTTTGATCATGTCTTTTGGTGATTGTTATTGATTTTAAAAAAAACAAAGGCGGCAACAAAGATTGAAAAAAAATAGGTAATGCCAATTATTGCTAAAGTAAGCCAAGGTTTGGTGATTAACCCAATAATGATGGAACCAATAATTATCAAGGTAAGATGGATATTTTTGTTTTTAATAGGAATTTTTTTAATCGAAATTGTAGGCACTTTACTTGCCATAAGCCCAGCGATAAACATTACATAGCAAATAACTAAAATTTGATTACAATAAAAACCTTCACCAAATTCAAAAAACAAAACCATAGGAAGACTTGATAAAGCCGCTCCAACAGGCGAAGGAATACCTTTAAAAAAATATTTTTCTAAAACAGGATTAATAGTTTCTTTGGCACTATCAACATTAAACCGAGCCAGCCTGATGGCAGTACAAACAGCAAAAAACAACACCATTGCCCAATCAAGGCCATAAATTTCGCCATAAGAATTTAGCCAAAAATAAATAATAAAACTAGGAACGATGCCAAAATTAACAAAATCGACCAAAGAATCAAGCTGCGCACCAAAATCGGAAGTAGAATTAAAAAATCTTGCTAATCTGCCATCAACACCATCAAGCACGCCAGCAATAATCAGCAGGCTTACTGCAATTAAATATTGCCCAGTAAAAGAAAAACGAATTGCAGTAAGTGCTAGGCAAAGTGCAGTGAGAGTTACCATATTTGGTAAAAGTCGAAATAAAGGAGAAAAGTTTTTTTTAGTGGTATTTTTGCTTTTTTTCATATGCAATTTAAACTTTACTTTCAAAAAAAATATTGGTATTATTTATGTGGGTTATAAAAATGTTATTGCCTAACAAATTATATTGCAATTAAAATTTAACTTATTTATTTACAAATGCCTTATCAAGAACTTGCTAATTGTATTCGTTTTTTAGCTATTGATGCTGTTGAAAAAGCTAATTCTGGGCATCCAGGTATGCCAATGGGTATAGCTGATGTTGCAACAGTTTTATTTGCTGATGTTTTAAAATTTTATCCAAATCAGCCAAAATGGCCAAACCGTGATCGTTTTGTGCTTTCGGCAGGGCATGGCTCAATGTTGCTTTATAGTTTACTTTATTTAACTGGCTATCCAGATATTAATTTATCTGACTTGCAAAATTTTCGACAACTTCATAGTAAATGTGCAGGTCACCCCGAATTTGGTGAACTTTTAGGCATCGAAACCACCACAGGGCCCTTGGGGCAAGGGGTTGCTAATGCTGTTGGCATGGCTATTGCTCAAAAAATTTTGCAACAAAAGTTTAGTGCAGAATTGCCAGAATTTAGCGATTTATTTCAGCACAAAATTTATGCTTTAGTAGGCGATGGTTGCTTAATGGAAGGTGTGGCCCTTGAAGCCTTATCTTTAGCAGGGCATTTGGGGCTAAATAATTTAGTGGTACTGTGGGATAATAACTCAATTTCTATCGATGGCAAAACTGCTTTGGCGGTTTCTGAAAATATTCACTTAAAAATGCAAGCAATGGGCTTTTTAACTCATAGTGCTAATGGTCATGATTTTAACGAAATCAAGCAAGCATTTGCTAAAACTTCGGCAAGCACTTTGCCAGTGTTTTTAGATTTTAAAACTATTATCGGTTACGGATCTAATCAAAAAGCTGGCACACAAAAAGCTCATGGCTCGCCTCTTGGTGCAGTTGAAGTTGCGCATGCTCGAAAAAATCTCAATTGGCAATTTGAGCCTTTTGAAATTCCTACTAATTTACTTCAGCCATGGCAAGAAATTGGGCAAAAACATCAGCAAACCTACTTAAAATGGCAAGAAAAATACAATCAATTACCAGAAAAAATCAAACAAGAAATTGATTTTTTATTGCACAAAAAATTTCCTTGCGATTTTTGGCAAAAATTTACAAATTACCAACAGCATACCAAACAAAATGAGTTGCAAGCTACTCGAAAATCTTCTTGGCAAGTGCTAGAATTTTTAACCGCTAATTTGCCTAATTTACTGGCTGGCTCTGCCGATTTAACCGAGTCGGTTCTTACGAAAACTTCTAGCTCTAAATCAATCAAACCTACCGATTTTTCTGGCAATTATTTACATTACGGAGTAAGAGAGCATGCAATGGCAGCCATTATGAATGGCTTGGCTTTGCACTCAAATTTTATTCCTTATGCTGGCACTTTTTTGGTATTTGCCGATTATTGCAAGCCTGCTATGAGGCTTTCTGCCCTCATGAAACAGCAGGTATTTTATATTTTAACCCACGATTCTATTGGCTTGGGCGAAGATGGTCCTACTCACCAACCAATTGAGCAATTAGCAATGCTTCGAGCTATTCCAAATTTACTGGTGTTTCGCCCTTGTGATTTAGCCGAAACTATCGCCAGCTACGAGCTTGCTTTAAAAGCCACCAAAAGCCCTTCTGCTTTTATTTTGTCTCGACAAAACTTACCTGCCCTTGTTAAAATCAACCAAAACTATCAGCAAGGCGCTTATGTGATTGCCGAAAATCTGCAAAAATCCCAAGAAAAGCAGGTGCTTATTTTTGCCTCTGGCTCCGAAGTGCAAATTGCTATGGCGGTTTTTGAAGCTTTAAAACAACAAAATATTGCTTGTAAAGTGGTTTCAGTGCTATGTTTTGAATTGTTTAAACAACAAAACAAGCAATATCAACAAGAAATTTTATTAAGCAATCAGCAACAAATAATTCGAGTAGCAATTGAAGCTGGCAGTTCTTTTGGTTGGCATCAATTTATTGGTATCGATGGTATTTTTGTAGGAATCGATAGTTTTGGGGCTTCAGCACAAGCTTCTGATTTATTTTTACATTTTAATATTACCGCCAATTACACTTTAGAGCAAATTTTAGCAAAATTATAACAACATTATGAAAATTATTAACTTAATAAGTAAAATAGGCTCCTACACTATTTTAAATATTGCCAAACTTGGCGAAATAATTTTATTTGCAGCAAAAGCTTTGTGGCACTGCTTTAAACCGCCTTTTTATCCAAGTTTAATTGCTAAACAAATTTTACAAATTGGTTATTTTTCGTTGCCTGTGGTGGGGCTCACTGCTATTTTTTCGGGAGCTGTTTTAGCTTTGCAAAGTTATTCTGGTTTTTCAAGATTTAATGCCGAAAGCACTATTGCTACTGTGGTGGTTCTTTCTATTACCCGAGAGCTGGGGCCAGTTTTGGCAGGTTTGATGGTAGCAGGTAGGGTTTCGGCGTCAATAGCAGCCGAAATTGGCACCATGAAAGTAACCGAGCAAATTGATGCCCTTAGAACACTTTCTACCAATCCGTTTTCTTATTTAATTGCGCCAAGAGTTTTGGCTGCAATAATTATGATGCCTTTTTTAGTGTTGGTTGCCGATATTATTGGAGTTATGGGTGGTTATTTAGTAAGTGTGCATAATTTACATTTTTCGCCAAATACTTATTTAGCTAATACTTTTAAATATCTCGAGCCAATCGATGTTATTTCTGGCTTAGTAAAAGCGGGAGTTTTTGGTTTTTTTATTGCTATTATGGGTTGTTTTTTTGGCTATAATTCTGGTCGAGGGGCAGAGGGTGTGGGTTTTGCTACTACTAATGCCGTGGTTTCGGCTTCTATTTTTATTTTGTTGTTTAATTATATTATTACTGGCTGGTTTTTTGCTTAAAAAATAAAAAATATAGATGCACCACAGTCGCTTCAATATCAATTACAAGAATTGGCATTACAAACCAAGCTTAATAAATGCTTGTCTTTTTTCTATTTGGCATTTATGTAAAAAATTATCTTCGCTAGTTATTTTAACTTCTTTTTGTAAAATATTTAGTTCTTTTTTGCAAATATTTAATATTTTTGGTTCGATAAGAGCAAGATCACTAAAATTTGATGTTTTTTGAGTGTGTTCTGTAGATGTAGATTTTTTAAAGCTTGGTAATGAATAATTATCGAGTAGCAAAGAATGAGGATTGCTGTATTTATTAAAGATAGTATTATAATTTTCAGAATATTGAGAATGAGATATTTTGTTTGTTACAAAATCTTCTTCTAATGTTAAAATTTCTTTTCTAAAATTTTTTAAAACCTTTTCTTCTGTTACTTGTAGATTAATTAATTTGGCTCTGCTTTCTGCATTAGAAAGCTCCCAAATAGAAGAAATTGGCCATAAGAATATATTCACAAAAGCAATATCATAATCTTCGTTATAAAAAGAGCCTCCACCAGGCAAAAAAGAAGCTTGAAATGCAGAGCTTGGATCTTTTTTTTCGATTAATAATTTTTTTTTCTCGTATTCTGTATAGGCAAGCATCTGTCTTTTATTTATGCCCTCAACACAAGAAAACAAAAGAAAAACAAGGCTAATAATTATGATACTTTTCATCTATGTTTCTTTTTTTAATTATATAACTTTCTTTGTTAATAACATCTAGTTGCAACATTGAATCTAACTCTCTTTCTTCTTTACGCATTAGGTGATGAGCATTATCTTGTGTGGCGCTATAATTAATTTGCGAAACAGCATTATAACCACTGATAGGATCCCAAAGAATAGACAAAGGCCATGTTAATAAATTTATTACTCCTAAACCATATTCTCTGCCATAAAAAGAACCGCCACCAGGTAAAAAACCTAGGCCAATGCCAAGTGATTGTTTTTTTTCTTCAACATACAAACTGTTATTTTTCCAGTGAGATAATTGTTTTTTTTCTTGCCTTGTTAAAGGTGATGCACAAGAAAAAACTAACAATACAACAATTGTAAAACAGAATTTCTTTGCTACTTGTAGGCAATTTTGCATATCTTTCATATTGAATTAAAATTATAAATAAAAAAACACACAATAAATTATATGATAATTTTTTTATTTAGCAAGTATTTTTCTTGCAATATGAGACTGTTGAAGCACATTGTTTTTAAATTGTAATCTAATTTTTTGTAAATGCAAAAGTTATCTTTACTCAAATAAACCAATTTCAGGGCAATTTCAGGGCAATTTCTTGGTGATTTTTGCAGTTTTTTGGGTTTTTTAGTGAATTTGCCTGATTTTAGA
>CANEUR010000052.1 GCA_947441875.1 Rickettsiales bacterium
AATTAGATTACAATTTAAAAACAATGTGCTTCAACAGTCCCATCATGAGTAATAACCCTAAAATAGGTATGATCACGTGAAAGTGAAATATGATTATGTTTTTTTGCATAGCTCAACCTTTTATAATAGGAATCTAACTCTTTTTCAGATAAATTATCTTTAGAAAATGCTTTAGCACTAAAAGAAAGCAATAAAACAAATAAAAAGAAGTATTTAAGCATCTGTTTTATGTTATGATTTTAACTTTTAATGTTAAAAATTTATGAGGAGAGATTTTTGGCTCCTTGGGAGGGATTCGAACCCCCGACCAATTGGTTAACAGCCAACTGCTCTACCACTGAGCTACCAAGGAATATTTTTGTTTTTTAAATTTTAAAGACATTTTTTTTAAAAGCAAGTGCCAAAATTAAAATTTTTCACCTAGGGCAGAAAAATTTTGCAAAGCTTGTTTGCGAGATGAATCGAGATCAACAATTTTATGAGGGTAGGTTTCGCCTAACTTAACATTTGCTTGCCTTAAAGATAGTGGGCTAGCAAGCCACGGAGTGTAGAGATCGGCATCTGATAAATTGGCTAATTCTGGCACAAATTTTCTGATAAAACTAGCAGTTTGAAATTTTTCGCTTTGCAAAATGGGGTTGAAGATGCGAAAATAGGGCGCCGCATCAGCACCACTGCCCGCCACCCATTGCCAACTGGCAGAGTTGCTAGCCAAATCGGCATCAAATAAACACTGCCAAAACCACTGCTCGCCATATCGCCAATCTATCAATAAATTTTTTACCAAAAACGAACCAACAATCATTCTTAAACGATTATGCATATAGCCAGTTTGCCAAAGTTGCCTCATGCCAGCATCAACAATCGGAATACCTGTTTTGCCTTGTTGCCATTTTTTAAGATTTTCTAAATTATTTTGCCAAGCAAAATTGTTAAATTTTGGCTGAAAATTTTCAAAAGGCAAGCTAGGAAAATGATGCAACAAATAGTAAGAAAACTCTCTCCAACCTAATTCACTTAAAAAACACTGCAAATTTTCGTTATCTGGATGATTTTGGCAAGCAAAATACCAAACTTGCTGGGGCGATATTTCGCCAAAATGCAAATGAGGCGAAAGGGCAGAAACAAATTGAGCGGAAGAGGGTAAATTTCGACCTTCTTTGTAATTTGACAAGCCATTTTGCACAAAATTTGTTAATTTTTGCCAAGCATATTTTTCGCCTATTTGCCAATTACTACTAGTTGCTTGATGCCAATTGTTTTGAGGCAAAAGTTGCAAGGTATCAAGAGCAACAGAGTTTTCATCAAACAAAAAATTAGAGTTAAAATGATGGTGCAAAGGTAATCTGGGCTTGCTATGAGGCAAGCAACCCAAACGATAAAAATGAGTAAAAACTTTGTAAGGCTCATTATTTTTGTTTAAAATTTCGGCAGGATTCCATAAAAGATAGCCATTTTTTAAACATTGAACTCGGCAATGATTTTTGATATTTTCTGCCACCAAATTTTGTTGCCCTGCTTGGTGAAGTTGTGGCGATTGATTATAATAAACATTATTTATTTTATGTTTTTTGATGAGTTGTAAAATTATTTCGCTTGGCTCGCCGCAATAAAAATTCAACTTGCCGTTAAGGCTTTTATTTAAAGAATTTAAGCTGTGATATAGCCACACCAAGCTTGCTTCGCCCAGTTTTCGGCTATTTGTAGGTTGTGAAAAAATATAAACTGGCAAAACTTGCTGATGCTGGCAAGCCGCAATGAAAGCCTCATTATCTTGCAAGCGAAGATCGGCTGTAAGATAGCCAGTAAACCACATTAAAGAATTATTCATAGTAAAAAATTAATTTGCAATATTGATTTTACTATATTAGAATAACTTTTTGCTAAAATCAATTTTTTAATTAAATCAATATGCGATATAGTGCAAATTTAAATATCATTTTAAAAGCCATCGAAAAAGCCTGCAAACATATTTCTCGAGATTTTGTAGAGCTTGAAAATTTACAATCAAACCCAGTTTCTGCTAATAAATTTGCCATTTCTTGCCAAGAAAAAGTTAAACAAATTTTATTGAGCGAATTTCAAAAATTTCGCCCAGATTTTAATATATTTTTTGATGAAAAAAATCAAATTATTGCCAGCCCAGATGCCGAATATTCTTTAATTATTAAAGCAATTGATGGCTTGGCAAATCTAGCAAGAGCAAGTGGCGATTTTACTACTTCTGTGGCTTTGCAATATAAAAATAAAAATCAACAGTTTGAAACCGTCGCAGTGGCAATTTTTAAAAATATTGGCAATGAAGTTTTTTACGCCGAAAAAGGCTTTGGAGCCTATCTTAATAATCGTCGACTCAGGGTTTCTAGGCGATCTGGCGGAGATGTTTTGTTGGCTTGCAATCATCTTGATTTTTTACCAGAAAATTACCAACAACTGCGTTGCTATGGTTGCCAAACTCTCGAAGTAGCTTATTTGGCATCGGCAAGGCTAGAAGAACTTCATTATACCACGAAAAACCTTAATAATATTGAGCCATTTTTTTTATTAGCCAAAGAGGCTGGAGCAAAAATTAACAAACAAGAACATTTAACAATTATCGGCTGTTAATTATTAAAAAATTCTGGATAAGCTTTTGTTTGATGCAATAACCGATATTTACCATTTTCTTGCTGAAAATAAACTTGTAAATATTCGTTTAATGCGTCTTCAACTTTAAAAACCACCATTGTTTCTGCATTTTTTTCTTTTAACTCACCATCACTAAATAAATCGAGCACTGTATATTTTTTATGCCCGATAGTAAAATTAGTGACAAGTTGCATATCTTTGGCAAAAATCACCTCCATTACTGATAATACCCACTTTTTATCGGTTTTTTGAGCAATTGCAGTAAGCGAAGTGACATTGGCAAATTGCGAACCCAAAATTGCTTCACTTGCTTCGGTTAAATTATAAAGATTAAAAACAAAAGTTTCTGGCTTATTTTTAACTCTCCATAAAAAAGTTGTTTTAAGATTGTCAATAATTTTTTTGTTAATTTTTCTTTTTGCAAAAAAACCATCAATTCTTTGAATCAAATCTGGCTGAAATTTAAAATCTTCTCGCCAAGATTGCTCATAATTACGATGATACACCGGTATAAATTGCCACTTTTCTTTTAAAATACCAACCTCTTCTTTATCGTAAGCCAATTTAATATGCCATTTGCTAACAAAATTATGATCGATTAATTTATTTTTACCAAAAAATTTACCTTTATTGCCAAAATATTGCATTTTTTTATACTGCTCGTTGCTTACCAAATAATTTTTCAGCAAAAAATCATCAAGTTGTTGTAAATTTGGCTGATTGCTACTAACAATTTTTAACAAATCTTGATTTTTTTGCAAATTTTCTGAGGCAAATTTAATAGCTGTTTTACTAGTAGAAACTGCCACTTGAACAATATTGAAATTGCTTTTTAAGTTATTCGTTGCAAATTCTAGTAGCAAACCATTATCGGCAAAAGCATTAAGAGCAATGCTTTCTATTGCCCTTACTCTATCAGAGGCATATTGATAGTTGTCGGCATCGAGATCGATCATTTTAGCAATAAACTCTTCGTTATCAAGAAGCTTCCAAGCGGCAAATTTTAACACATCTCTACTTAATAAAGCCGATTCGGCAATAAAAACGGCATTTCCTCTTACTTCTGGTGCGGCATATTTTAGAACTTCTGGCTTAATTTTGATTAGCCTTTGAATAAAAATTTTATCTTGTCTTAAAATATCGGAAGCATCTTGAAAATAAGCAGGATCAATCATTACCACCTGAAAAATTAGGTTGCGATTTTGACTAAAACACACAGGCAAATCAGAAATTGCCTTAGGATTTTGAAGCTCAACTTGTTGTAAAATTTGATTAAAATATTTTTCTTGATTGCTACATAATGCTGATTTTGCCGATAAGTAATTGCCAGTGTTTTGATTGGCAAAAACTGATAGATTTTGCCAAAAAAACAATAAAAATAAACAAAATCGGATAAAAAACATTATTATTTATCAACCTTTAATAGAAGATGCTTGAGTAATTTCGATGTTGCCTTTATTATGAAAATAAACCACCAAAATTGCCAAAGCAATGGCAGCCTCTGCCCCAGCAATTGCCAAAACAAAAATACTAAATATTTGTCCAGCAATATCTTGCAGATAAACCGAAAAAGCCACAAAATTAATATTAACAGCAAGAAGCATAATTTCGATAGACATTAGCACCGAAATAATAGTTTTGCGGTTTAAAAAAATACCCATCACCCCTATGCAAAATAATAAAGCCGATAAAATAACAAAATAATTTTGCGAAATACCGTTAATCATAAAAAAACTTATTTTAAAGGTTAATACCAGAACCAGAAGCAACTTTTACCACTTCTAGAGAATCTTTTTTAGAACGAAACACTTGCTTACAAATATTTTGTTTTTTTGCTAACAAATTTTTTGCTTGTAAAGTGAGAACAATTGCTCCAATCATAGCCACAAACAAAATTAAACCCACAATTTGAAACGGAATAATAAAATCGGTATATAAAACATTGCCAATATTATGAGTGTTGCTAATGCTCTGATTAATTGCATAAGCTATTTTTGGCTGATAACTGCCAATTGCCGAAAACTGGATGAATAAAAATATTTCAATAAACAACACTATGCCAATTAAGGCTAAAAAAGGTTTTTTACGATCAATTTGTAAAATAATTTCTTGATCGGTGTTTAGCATCATGACAACAAATAAAAAGAGCACCGCAATCGCCCCTACATAAACCACAATGAGCAACATTGCAATAAATTCGGCACCGATTAACAAAAACAAACCAGAAGCATTAAAAAAAGCCAGAATCAAAAACATTGCGGCATGCACCATATTTTGCTTTAAAACCACTGCAAATGAGCTTAAAACCAAAACAGTAGAAAACAAAAAAAACAGCAATTCAGTTGGGCTATATAATGCTAAATTCATAAAAATGATGATAATGATTAAACAAGTAATTTCAATTTTAATTAAACAAAATAACTAGTCAAGAGCAATGCTATTTATCTTATGCTAATCAATAAACAAACTCTCTTCGCCAAGCATATCAACAATTTTTATAGCAATTTTGACTTTTGCTTCAAGAAAATGTTGCATCACTAATAACAATTCCCATCTTTAAATAAACAATATGAGGTTATTTGATTATTTAAAGATGGGAATTGTTATTACCATAAAATAAAAAAGAACAACATATCATCAAGGCTCCTAGCCAAATAAAATAAATTAGTGGTTTATGATAAATTCGAACTGCATAGCTATTTTGCTCATCTTTAGTGCCTAAAACCACTGCTAAATCTCCAAGCCAATAATGATAAATACTGGTTTCGTTAGTGGTTTGGTTGGAAACAGGGTAATAGCGAAGCTCTGGGGTAAGTGTGGTAAGTGGCTTTTGTTGCTTGCTAATAGCAAAAATACCTTGATTGCTTAAAAAATTTTTGCCTACCAAATATTGAGTATTTTGCAATTCTAGTTTTAAAGAAGCAACCTCAACACTTTCGCCAATTTTTAATTGAGTTTCTTTAGTGGTATCAAAGTAGCCATTAGCAACAATGCCAGCAAGCATTAACAAAAAACCAAGATGAGCAATTTTTGCCGAGGCTTTTTGTTTGGTTAAAATATTGTTTAAAATTGCTAAAGTAAGTGAAAAAACTAACAACCAAGCGATAATTAGCCAAGATGTTTCTGGCTTAAAATAAACAATTAAACTAGCCACCGCAACCGAAAAAATTAACAAAACAACACTTTTTTGTTTAAATTGTTGTAAATGTTGCCAGCTTGCCACATTTAATAACAACAAAAATGGTATTAAACCAACTGCAAAAATATGCTGATAATAACTAGGGCCAATGGTTATTAATTCTTGCCATAAGCCATTGGCTAAAATTGGGTAAATAGTGCCTATAAAAACAACCAATAAAAATAAAACCAAAAGATAATTTTGAGCAAGTAATGGCAGAATATAAGAGTTTTTATGATTTTTTTTACCGACAATTTGGTGAAATTTATCAGCAAAAACCATAAAACCAAAAATACCAACCAATAAAACCAAAAAAATCATTGCAAAACCACGTTTAAGATCAACTGCAAAAGAATGAACCGAGGTAAGAACTCCAGATCGTGTTAAGAAAATGCCAAGCAAACATAAAATAGCATTGACAATTACTAAAAAAACTAACCATAATTTAAATTTATCTTGCTTTTTTACTAGCAACAAACAGTGTATCAAAATAATGCAAGCCAGCCAAGGCATTAGCGAGATATTTTCAACAGGATCCCAAAACCAATATCCTCCCCAGCCCAATTCGCGATATGCCCACCAAGCCCCCAAAGCAATTCCTAAAGTAAGACTGGCAAAAGTAAAATAAAGCCAAAAATGCACTTGTTTTAAGAGTTCTTTATGTAAAGAGTTGTTGATTACTGCCGAGATAGTTAAAGAAAACACCAAAATTGAGCCTAAATACCCACAATAAAGCATTGGCGGATGCAATGCCAAGCCAACATCTTGCAATAAAGGGTTTAAGCCTAGACCAGATTTTGGCAAAGGAAAAACTGGCAAAAACGGATTAGAAGTTGCTAAAGTATAAAAAGCAAAAAGAGTAACAATAGCAGTTTGAATGGCAACTGTATTTATGGTGATAGATAAATCAAGCTTGCTTGTTAATAAAAAAATAGTGTTGTAAATTAATAACACTAATATTAACAACAACATTGAACCTTCGTGATTTCCCCAAGCTCCTGCAATTTTAAAAATTAACGGTTTTAAATGATGCGAATTTTGATAAACATTTAGCACCGAATAATCAGAAACCACAAAACTATAAACAAGGCAAAGTTTACAAAACAAAGCAGAACAA
>CANEUR010000053.1 GCA_947441875.1 Rickettsiales bacterium
AAGAAATTCGCTCTTTAACTATTTCTTTTATCAAAATGAAAGAGCGAATTACTAGACAAATTAATCAGCGAACTTTTATGCTTTCTTCGGTTTCGCACGATTTACGCACTCCGCTCACTCGAATGAAATTGCAACTGGCCCTAATGTTGGAAAGCGAAGAAACCAAAAATTTAAATACCGATATTTTAGATATGGAAAATCTCATCACTGAATATTTAGATTTTGCCAAAGGAAACGATAAAGAAAAGAGTGTCAACACTAATATTGTTAATTTCTTACATAATAATTGCTTGGTTTATTATCAAAAAATGCAAAAAAATATTGGTTTTAATTGTCAAATTCCTAAAAATTTTAATGCTCTAATTAAGCCATTTGCTTTAAGTAGAGCTTTAAAAAATCTAATAGATAATGCCTTTCATTATGCAACAGAAGTTTATTTTAATGCTCTTTATGAATCTAAAAATATTATTATTACTATCGAAGATAATGGTCCTGGTATTCCAAAAATTGAAAGAGAAAATGTCTTTAAACCATTCATTCGGCTTAATCAGGCACGAAATCTTGATAATTCGTCGGTGAAGATTGGTTCTGGACTCGGTTTGGCAATTACCAAAGATGCTATAAATTCACACGGTGGAGAAATATTACTTGATGAATCGGTAAAATTGGGGGGTTTAAAAGTTATTATTATTTTACCTTGCCTATTTTTAGCTTAATATGTTTAATATGAGACTAAAAATAGGCAAAATTTCTTACGTGAAAACATGGCAAAAAATTAAAACTATTTTGTTATTTGATTATTTAAAGATGGTAATTGGTATTGCTTGATAAAAAATAAGTAAAAAAAGATCAAAAATCATTTACTTTAAAAAAAATCATTTTACTATATAGTGTATTATTTTTCTAAATTTTCTCAATATATTGTAATAATTTTATGTCTCTACTAGATTCAAAGCCAATTTATAAACCATTTAACTATCCTTGGGCTTATGATGCTTGGTTAAAACAGCAACAAATTCATTGGCTACCAGAAGAGGTTCCTCTAGCTGATGATGTGAGAGATTGGAAGCATAATTTAACAGTGGGTGAAAAAAACTTACTTACTCAAATTTTTCGTTTTTTTACCCAAGCCGATATTGAGGTAAATAATTGTTATATGAAGCACTATAGCAAGGTTTTTAAGCCTACCGAGGTGCAGATGATGTTGGCATCTTTTTCTAATATGGAAACGGTTCATATTGTTGCCTATTCTCATTTGCTTGATACTATCGGTATGCCAGAAACCGAATATCAAGCTTTTATGAAATATAAAGAAATGAAAGATAAATACGATTACATGCATAAGTTTAATACTGATAGCAAAAAAAATATCGCCATTACTTTGGCGGTTTTTGGTGGTTTTACCGAAGGTCTACAGTTGTTTGCTTCTTTTGCTATCTTGTTAAATTTTCAACGATTTGGTAAAATGAAAGGAATGGGGCAAATAGTGGCTTGGTCGGTAAGAGACGAATCTTTACATACCAGCTCTATCATTAAGCTTTTTCGCACTTTTGTTCAAGAAAATCCCGAAGTTTGGAACGAAGAACTTAAAGGGCATCTTTACGAAGCTTGTGCTACTATTGTGCATTTTGAAGATGCTTTTATTGATTTAGCTTTTGAGATGGGTAATGTAGAAGGTTTAACTGCTCGAGAAGTAAAAAGATACATTCGTTACATTGCCGATCGTAGGTTAAATCAGCTCGGCCTAAAGGATATTTATATGATCGATGATAATCCGCTACCTTGGCTTGATGAAATTTTAAACGGAGTTGAGTATACTAATTTTTTTGAAAATAGAGTAACTGAATATAGTAAAGCTTCAACCACTGGCACTTGGGAAGATGTTTTTATAGAGATAGATGTTGATAGAAAAAAAATGCTTGAAATATGAAGTTATACCAATTCCCATTTTTAAATAATCAAAGTAACTTCATATTTATTAATTTTAATTTTTAGTTTAAAACCTTGATTTATCTAGATGCACTAACGGTTTTAAAGCTAAATTTAACTAAAACTATTTTGTTATTTGATTATTTAAAGATGGGAATTGTTATTACAACCAATGTTGCAAAACTAAACTGCCTTTGCCAACATTTAAAAAATTATCTACCGCTTCATAAACATAATTATTAGCTTTTTTAACAGCCCAAAGTTCTTTTTGGGGCTTTTTGGCTAAATAACAGGTAATGGCAGTGGCTAAAGCGCAACCTGTGCCATGAATTTTTTTAGCATTTACTCGTTTGTTAGAAATGATATGAAATTTATGTTCGTTATCTAAAAAAATATTATGGATTTTACCATCGGTAAAATTTAAATGGCCACCTTTAATAAGCACTGTTTTACAACCTAAATTGGTTTTGATTTCAGAGGCTGCTTCTCGCATATCGCTAATATTTTTGATGTTAATACCGCTTAAAACCTGAGCTTCATCGATATTTGGAGTTACCATAAAACATTTACTTACCAATTTTAACTTTAAATCATTTATTGCCGATGTATCAAATAATAAATCGCCAGAGGTGGCAACCATCACAGGATCGAGTATGACAGGCACTTTTTTGAATTTTTTTAATAAAGCTTTATGAACACAATCGATAATTTCTTGATTGCCAAGCATACCAATTTTTATGGCATCAAAATTAATATCATCAAGCAAAACTTTTATTTGTTCAGATAAAAAAGCCACAGGTGTATAACTAATATTATAAACTTTTTGAGTATTTTGATTGGTAAGGCAGGTAAGGGCAGTGGAGCAATATGTTTGTAGTGCAGTTGCGGTTTTAATATCGGCTTGAATACCAGCGCCACCCCCAGAATCGGAGCCAGCAATAATTAAAATTTTTTTGACAGACATATATTTATTTGCTAAAGCTTAATACATCTCTCATTGAAAAAAAGCCAGATTTTTTATTACTTGCCCAAATTGCAGCCCTAATTGCACCAGAAGCAAAAATATCTCTTGTAGAAGCTTTGTGAGAAAGCTCAATTCTTTCGCCTTCGCCAGCAAAAATTACGGTATGATCACCAACTACATCGCCTCCACGTAAGGTAGCAAAGCCTATTTCCCCCTTTTTTCTTGGTTTGCTTGAGTCAAAACGAACCATATTAGCAACTTCTTCTAGAATTGCATCTCTTCCATAAGCAATTGCCTTACCCAATGCTAAAGCTGTGCCAGAAGGGGAATCGACTTTTTTATTATGATGCATTTCTAAAATTTCAGCATCAAAATCTTCTCTTAAAATTTTAGAGGTAAGTTCAACTAAATTTAACAATAAATTTACTCCTAACGACATATTTGCCGACCAAATAATTGGGGTAGATTGAGCATAGTTAACTAATTGAGATTTTTCTGACTCACTAAAACCAGTAGTGCCGCAAATAAAAATTTTGCGATGTTGCGAACATGTTTTTGCCAATTGCAAACTAAGTTCTGGAGTAGAAAAATCGATAATTGCCTCGCAGTGTTGTGTAAAATCATGGATATTATCGGTGATGTTATGGCCAGATTTTTCATAGCCTAGAAATATTCCTAAATCTTGATGACAAAAATTATTGTCTTTTCTTACCAAGCCAGAAAAAAGCTCGGCTATGTTATGTTGATGAACCATTTTAGCAATAGTTAAGCCCATTTTGCCAGTAATTGCCGAAACGCCTATTTTCATATCGTAGGTTAATTAGTATTAATTTTAGAATTTAAATCGAGTAAAAACTGCTCTATACCAGCATTTTTGATGGCAGAATCAAATTCGGATCTTTGGGTTTCAAGAAGGCTAATGCCTTCAGCAATAAAATCGACAATTACTAATTTATTATTTTGTTCTTTCACTCGAAAATCGAGATTAATAGGGTTAGGATTATCTTTAGGATAAAATTGAGCCTTAACCAGGAAAAAACTACTTTGCTTACTAATGTTGTTTACTGTAAAATTTTTACCATTATAATTATTGAATTTTGGAGCGTAGGTGTTTATCATAAATTTGCGATATAAAGAAAAAAATTGTTCTTTTTGTGCATCGGTGGTATTTTTATAGTGAGAACCTAAAACAAATTTAGCAATCCAGTTGGCATCGATGTTTTGATCGATTAAGTTAATAATTTGCTGTTTTTTTTGACTATCTTTGCCTTTTTTATCATTAGCAATAGAAATAATTTTATCACCAAAATCTTGTATAAAGTTTTGTACTGCAATATTTTTATTAGCAATATTTTGAGCGGTAGCTTTGTTGGCAAAAATAATGATGGTTATTAAAAATATTTTAAAAAATAGCTTCATATTTAGTTATTAATTTGATTTTTTCTTCTTTGTAAATAAGCCGCACGAAAGACGGCATAAGAATCAAAAGAATTTTTTCTAATTTCTTTGATAATGTCAAGCAATTCTTCTCGATTACTGATTAAATTTGTTGAGCCCATAGTAATTCGAGTAGGATTAGATAAAGAAGTGGTGTTGAAAATATCAAAAGCTAGGGGGTTTATTAATCTTTCTGTGGCGGAGCTAATAAAATCGATGCCTGTACTTGAGCCTAAAAAAGGTAAAACCAAATAAGGAGAAGATTTTAAGCCATAATGAGCCAAGGTTTGCCCTAAGTCTTCTTTTTGATAGTTGATATTTTTTTTTTTAGCAATATCAAATAATCCTAAGCAACCTAAAGTTGAATTAATAAAAAAACTAGAAAAAGTTGCCAAAGAATTATCTATTTTTCCTTGAGCCAATGAATTAAAGGCTGAAATCGGAGAATATAGATTGGTAAAAAAATTATTTACAGAGGTTCGGGCTGGTTTTGGCACAGAAAAACTATAAGCTTGAGCTATTTTTTCGAAAAAATATATATCGATTTTTTCATTAAAAATATAAATTTTACGATTATATTTTTCGTAAGGATCGTAAATATTTGGCTTGCTAGATTCAAAAGACAAACTAGATAAATATTCTTCTTCATTAAGATTAGAAGCAAAAAAATGTTGTAATAAAACTAGAAAAATAAAAAAAAAATTTAGCAAAAATAATAAAGTAGAGCTTTGTAAATGTGTAAAAAAGCTAAATTTGTTATTCATTATTATTTGTTTATATATTGAGATATTTTGTTTTTTAAGTTTAAAATTTCAGCATTTGGATTATTATTGAGTAGAAAAATTTTGTCAATAATAATTTGAGCTTTTGAATATTTTTGTTTTAAAGTTAAAATATAAGCATAATAATATAGACCGTTTTCAAACTTTGGCCAAAATTTTGAAATAATAAAAAAACGAAAATGAGCTTCTTTTATATTGCCTTTATTTAAATGATGTAAGCCTAATTCAAAGTTAGTTTGTAGTAAATTTTTTGATTTTTGATGCATTAAAGATAAATCGTCTAGGGTGTTTTTAATCGACACAGAAACTTCTTGCGAAATTTTTTGCATAGAGCTAGATATTTTATCTTTAATACTAGTATTTTCACGGTTATATTCGCTAATAGTTTTTTTTTGTTTTTTTGTAAAGAAAAACATATTATTTTTGTTGTAAATATAAGTTATATTCAGCTTCGTTAAAAGTATTGATTAAATCATTAGCATCAACAATTTCAACTTTAACAATCCAACCTTCTTGGTAAGGAGAGTTGTTAATTAACTCTGGATTATTAATAAGATTATTATTAATTTCAATAATTTTACCTTGTATAGGTAAATAAACATCGCTTGCCGATTTAGAAGATTCTACCACGGCAAAAGCAACTCCTTTATTATAAGAATTGCCAATTTTTGGTAATTCAACATATACTAATTCGCCTAAGGCATCTGCCGCATATTGAGTAATGCCAACTGTAGCAATATTACCTTGTAGTTGAATCCATTCGTGATCTTTAGTAAATTTCATATTATTAAGTTAATTATTGTTTTTAATAGCTTTGGTTTTAGCCTGAACAAAAGTTGTTGAGGTTATAATTGCTGGTATCTCTTTTTCTCGAACAATTGCCATAACATTATCGCCAATATTACAATTTGCAAAAAAATAACCTTGACCTATTGAAGTTTTGATAGTAGGAGAAAAACCACCGCTGGTAAGTTCGCCAATTATCACACCATCTTTTTTAATTATAGTTCCTTCTCGAGCAATACCTCTATCAAGAAGCTTTACCCCCATTCTTTTTTTAGTAACCCCTTGAGTTTTTTGTTGTAAAACTATTTCGGATCCAAAAAAAGAAGTGTTAGTTTTGCTTACCACCCAAGATAAGCCTGCTTCGATAGGTGATGTATTTTCATTTAGATCGTGACCATAAAGAGGATAACCCATTTCGAGTCTAAGAGAATCTCTGGCTCCTAAGCCAATTGGCATAACAAATTCATTAGTTGATAGTTCTTGCCAAAAATTTACTACATCATTGTTACTGATGCTTATTTCAAAGCCATCTTCACCAGTGTAGCCAGTTCGACTAATGATAATTTGATTGCCATTTTTAAGTTTGGCAAAAGACATATACATATAAGGTAAATCGGCTAAATTTACTTCTATAATTAATTTAGATAAAACCTCAATAGATTTTTGACCTTGCACCGCAATTAAAGAGCGATCAGAAAGTTCGGAAAAATTTAAAGTAGGATAAAGATTGTTGCTTATCCAATTTTTATCTTTTTCTTTACATCCAGCATTTAAAACTATAAAAAATTCGTTTTCATTAATCTTGGTAATAATTAGATCGTCGATTATGCCACCTTTTTTATTGGTAAGAACTGTGTATTTTGCTTGCATTGGTTTACTTAAGCTAAAATCGGTAGGTGTGATAGAGTTTAAAAATTCTTGAGCAGTGTTGCCTTTAAGTATAAATTGACCC